>NZ_WHJI01000043.1:0-67025 GCF_011682155.1 Massilia sp. CCM 8734 | reverse complement strand
AAAATGAGATTAGCCATGATTCCGCCGCCGTAAACGATCAGATTTCCTCCGATATCACGAAAAAGCGATGAAAAATTGTGCTCTCCTGATGTCGGCCAGTTCAGAAAAATCGTTTTGCAATTGGCTCGGTGGGCATCTCGGTCTACGAGTGGGCGATAGAAAATGGCCAATTTAGCGCCAAGAACGAGCAGCAAAAATCGTCGGCTTTTATCCAAAAGTTCTCGTCGGCAGCCCAGGAACACGTACACTTCGAAAGTGGCATCGCTGAACAGAGTGCAATTAAGATCATCATTTACTTTAGCGGCCTCGAAGAAACCGTAGCGAGCGGCATCAGTTTCGTTTGAAAAGCGCAGCCGTACGAAGGTACGGTGAACATCGCAGGAAGAAAATTACGCGCGCTAGGGCTGCAAAATGATGTTGCCAAGAAACTATGGGGCGATACGAGTCGGTGCTGCATTGACGGATGAGTTTCGCAGGATCACTTCCTGGTCTCCGCAGGGCTTTCAGCGCTGCAGCCATGCTGGACGGCCACGGTGAGCTTCAATAGATATGCATAATAACTAATGCGAATAGAGGACACGAATGTTGGCGTCTAATTTTAATCTCTGGAACACCTGTCTTAAGATTATGCGAGACAGAAGTTATTCGCTTTCCATTCAAGGGGAACTGGATGAAGACGGCTGTTGGCCAAATGACGCCTTGTGGCTCGCCGAAAAAAATGGCTTCGTGTTCAAGGCCGATAATCCGATAGAATTGCTCGGACTTGTTGGCATTTATGAACATGCGCAGCCTGACGAGGATGTGCCTTATTGGTGGCACGAAGACTGTCCAGACATAAAAAGCGAGCTGATGCGAAAAGCATTTCCTGATTAAATTCGACTGGCTATATTGCTAAAAAAATGAGTTCAAGACTATGGATCCGAAAGAAATTGAAAGCTATGTGAGTTTAGGCTCGCGCCGGACAGTTTGTGTGTATAGGGAGAGATTGACGGATATCAATCTATATGTAATATCAGTATATATTAGCGGAAAACCTGGCAATTATTGCGTGAGTGTCGAGTTTGATCCGATCACGATGGTTGATGAAGGGGAAGGATGGAAATGGCGCTCCGAGCCGATGAAATTGGAGCCAATAATTGGATTGCTTGAAGAATTTATTGGTAAAGACATTGCGGAATGGGAAAATGCCACAAGGTCAGCACGGTTTGAGTATTTCACATGCGATGCTGATGATCGCGAAAACAAAGAACAGGATGCTGCATTTGCGGCCATCCGATTTGGCGAGGAGCGACTTCCTCCGGGATTTGTGTGGCGTTAATTGCCAGCCGCGGTTCGTGGTCCGCTACCTTAAAGGGTTCCTGACCGGAGATCTTTATGATTAACATCAACAAGAATGAAGTTCCCATTACGCTTTTAGCAATTATTGAACTAAGTATCATGATGTTGATTATTTAGATCGCTTGGCTATTGGCATGTTTGGCAAATACACATGAGTACTGGCTTATAAGAAATAAGTTCAAGCACTCGCCCGATTGTTTGTAAACGATGCCATCTTAATCAATACGGTCACGCCAGGACTTTCAAAAAATTGACAGCCGATGGAAAATATACTAAACATACATGCTGCCAGCCATACCACCAACGTTGATGAAGTTCTGGCCAAGCGACTGTGGGATAATGAAGAGTGTCCGTACTTCGATTTAATCATGTATGGGGATGGACGAATTTTCCCATTGCAACCTATTGGCCAGGATAACGCTGATCGGTACTACATGAACTCCACAGCGTGGATGCCGATTTCACAGGTGCCCGGCGTTAATGATAGCAATAGCTTAAACGAAGGATTCGCATCGCTCTACTCCAAGGACTTCCCCGATCTGGATCTGGGTTTATCGTGTAGCGAGTGCTGTTCTTCAGGAGAGAATGGTTTTGTCTCTTTATCGCTTTTATCTACGGGCGCTCTGATCCGGCTGGCATTTTTAATCTCGTCAAATCCATTCGAATCAGGTGACATTGACCACGAAGAGGTGATCGTCACAAGTACAGATGGACGAAAATTTCGTTTTCGGCTTGAAAAGCCTGAATCTGTCCGCATAATTTAAAATATTTGTTTTGACAAAGTCGATAATTACACAATCATGAATTTCGATGACAAGCTGTCGCACAGGTGGGGAGCAGAGTACGGGAGGGCACGGGGTCAGGGACACCTCGTTATACATAAGTCCGGACGCCGCCGAGCCGGCGTGAAAACACGTTTACATTCAAGTACTTAACGCGCCCCTTGTAAACTCACCGCGAATCAGGTTTACTCTCGTCTTTTGCGTGGATAAATTGGCGACAGCACCAGCACCTTGGACCGAGACGGAATTTGGACAACTCGACTTGGGCGATGCGCGCCTGAACAAACGAGCGAGGATCTTGATGGAACGATTTGCGGCTGACCCGACGGCGAGCGTGCCGAAGGCGTGCCAAGGCTGGGGCGAAACGATGGCGGCGTATCGCTTTTTCGACAACGACAGCGTTGACTGGCAGGCGATCATGGCGCCGCACTGGCAGCAGACGCAGCACAACGTATGTCCGCGCTGCCAGTGGTGCTTTGTTTGCAGGACACGACCGAACTGGACTTTAACGGCCAAGGCGCGTTCGGCCTCGGTCCGTTGAGCTACGAAGCGCAGCGCGGCATGTACCTGCATCCGACCTACGCGGTCACGCCCGCGCGCGAGCCGCTGGGGATCATCGACGCGTGGATGTGGGCGCGCGAAAAGAAGGACAAGACCGGCGCGCGCGGCGGGCCGAAGGAAAGTCTGCGCTGGATCGAAGGCTATGAGCGAATCGCCGAGATCGCGGCGCAGTTGCCCGACACCCGACTCGACTATGTAGCCGACCGCGAGGCCGACTTGGTGCCGTTGATGTTGCGCGCGCAAGAACTGGGAAGGCCCGCCGACTGGCTGGTGCGCGCCAAGCACAACCGCTGCCTGCCCGACGGCGTCAAGCTGTGGGAGCACACGGGCACGGGCGCGCCGATCGGCGAGCTGACGTTCGCGATGGCGGCGCGGCATGGGGTGAAGGCGCGCACGGTGCGCCAGCAACTGTGGGCACGCACGGTGACGCTGCCTGCCGGCAAAGACAAGAGCGTCATCGCCACCTGCGTGATCGCGCGCGAGATCGACGCGCCGGACGGCGCCAAGCCCATCGAGTGGCGTTTGTTGACCAACCGCGAGGTCGCCACGCCCGAGGCGGTCGTCGAGTTGATCGACTGGTACCGCGCGCGCTGGGAAATCGAAATGCTGTTCGACGTTCTGAAAAACGCCTGCCGCGTTGAGGCGCTGCAGTTGGGTTCCATCACGCAGCTTGAACGGGCCTTGGCGCTGTTCATGGTGGTCGCGTGGCGCATCGCGCGGTTGATGCGCTTGGGCCGGACCTGTCCGGATTTGGATGCCGGACTGTCCTTCGACCCAGACGAGATTCAAGCGGCCTATCTGCTGCGCAAAAAGACCCCTCCGGACAAGCCACGCCTGAACGACGTTCTGCGTCAGGTCGCCTGCATCGGCGGCTTCCTCGCTCGCAAGAGCGATGGCGAGCCCGGCGTCAAGACGATCTGGCTTGGATTGAAGGATGTTCACGTGGCGGCGGAAACAATACGCACGCTACGTGAAATGGGCGCACTGAACAGTTGTGTATAACGAGGTGGGTCAGGGAGGGTACCGGGTCAGTGCCGACAAACTAACACGAGCTGAACATTAGGTGTCAAGGCCCGTTTGGTTATATACGCGTTTTAAGAATAGATCTGGCTTTTCATCCTGCCATTTCTTGAGTGCCTGAATCGGTGTCTAATGGTTTAGCGCGCGTTGAGGAATGTTATGGTTGTAAATTTTGGCGTAGTTACGCAGCGTTGATTCGAGTTCGGCTGCGGAGCCGAAGCGTGTCTGATTGACGATCTCGCTGATGCGGGCATTGAAGCGCTCCACCATGCCGTTGGTTTGCGGATGGCGTGGCGGAATGAGTCGGTGCTCGATGCTCGATCTTGAACTGTTTGCACAGGACCGATCTACCATCTACCGCGCCGGACGTCCATTTCCACTGAAAACGGCGTAGAGCCCATTTTGGTCCGCAGCCAGATTCCAGAAAATCTGGTTGGCACGTGCAGTTTGAAATAATGATGATTACCAAGGAAAAACTTCGGGAGAGATCAGGAAGCTGTTAGAACAAGGTGATCCAGAAAATGGATTTGATGCTGACATAATTTGGGATGTCATGCATTTCAATGGGACTGAAAAGTTGATTGCGTTGCTTCGAAAACTTGATCTCAACGAGTGGGCGGCTATTGACGCAGAATTGTCGCTACCTCTTGGCAAGGTCCTTGCGGAAATGAAGGTTGTACTGCTTTAACTAGCCAAACAAATACAATTCTTCGTACCGGAAAAGGCATTTCTGTAGAGGTTCCAAATCCATGAGCAGACAGCAACTGTTAGAGCTTGGCAGGCAGAAATGCAGCGTCTTACTTGACCAATATCCAAGTAGCACCGCACTTTTGTCGGTGTTACGGCAGATCGAGTATCTCATTGGATTAGAAAATGGGACTGTCACAAACAGATCCAGGCAAAAAGAGATCACCATCGGAGTCCTTACCGCACGAGAAATTGAACCATTAGACGATCACGCAGCCGAGACGTTCTACCAAATTGCGAGTGAGGCAAGGAAAATGTAACTGCAAGGGCAAATAGCACACATGGAGCCCCGGGGGGCTCGGGGGCAGTTCATGCCAGCCATACGGTGAAGCGTTACTTGAAATATCGGGCCTTGCCGGGAAAGGCAATGATAGAGCTGGAAAAGGAATGTAGTCAGATGAAACCCTTTATCACTCCGAGAATCACATTACATGGGAAAAAGCTGTTTGAATTTCAAGTTGAGGGTGTAAGAACAGACAATCTACATAGCGTTCTGATAAACCAAAAAGTTTCAGCTTACTGGATGCCTGATAGTCATAACTTTAAGGCGGCTTGGAAATTTATATTGATTTTTGATAATGATACAGGTATTGAATTTTCATCCGCCTGCACAGCGGTTGTTGATTGGGAGGAAATAGGATCATTAAATATGCTATTCGTTTCCGCTGCAGCCGGTCATCTGGGCATGACGGAGTCCGAAAAACGCCAGGATATACGCCCTTCCCTTCCAGTAAGGGGGATGGAAAAGATTGTTTACGAAGGCAATGATTTCATAACAGAATGTGGTGTTGCTATCCTTGGCCATGATGGGTCCGAAATCATTATTACGACGGGCATTTCACCTGGGTCTGTTTCTATTTTAACCGCCTTTTCCAAAAACACATTTGAACCCGAGTTTCCACTTTCATCGTGCAAACGAAAAGCGTGTTGGACCTAGGGCGGCACGTCATCAGCACGCACCTTCTAATATGATCTGAAAAAGTGCATATGTTAAATAGAATTCCACGCATATGCGTCGACCTTAATGAAATGCTGGAACCGGATCTTGTTCTGCTTGCAAAAACTGATATAAAAATGGATTCCAGCGGTTCACTCATAACGTTTCATGAAGGTATGCAGGTAGCGATCTACAATGAAGACCGGAACGAGCATGACATCCGCGATGACCTCATTGCTGAAGGTAGAGTCGAGCGGAACCGGGCCGCAGAACAATGGGCTAAGGCTGCAAAATGGTGTTGCCGAATCGATAAAAATGGAATTCGATATGAATCTGGCAAATAGACATCAAAAAAGACACCATTTGATTCGCACGAACTGCGCGTTAGATATAAACGAACTAATCTATCGTTTTGTCAAAGACGGATGGATAGCCGATCCACGTTCGGTCGATTTAATCTCATTCTCGAAATCCGACATCGAGATGGAAGATTTTGATATATCCGGAGAAGAAACAGATTACCATCTTCTCTCTTGGCGACGAAATTTCCCTTCCAGGCGAAAAAGCATCTGCACGGAATTCAAACTTTGCTTTTATGCAGATGGACTACAAACCAACGGAATCGGCATCTTTGACAAGTTCAGACTCACGACATTTTTGAACTATTTAATGATGCGTAGCACCGGCGATGATTTTTCGTTCGATATTCATATGAATAAGGGTTTGAATGAAGGTGCGATTCTTTTTCACAATGGCGTCCTGATTCAGTTTTCCTCTGAAAATGGAACTCAAAATTTTTACCTCAAGACAGTTGAGAGTAACATGGATCTCCTGGATATTGATTATTCCAAATCGGCTCATCAGCGCTTCGTAAAATTTATGTTTAACAAATTTTCTTGCGAGGAGTTAAACAAGGAGAAATATTTAAAGCACCGGGCAATTCAAAAGCTGTGCGTACGATATGCTCGCCAACGTGGTGATCTCGCACACCACGCGCGAGTCCCACGCTGACCAGCGACGCCTGCTTCATGCGTATAATGTCATTCCAAAGTTCCCAAGCGTATCACTTCTCACTACCATAGATTGCATGAAATGAATAAATTCTTCTTAACCAATGACGTTGGGATAGAACTGATTGCCAGGTCAGAACCATTCAGCGATACCACATTCATATTTGGTTCCCGCGGGTCACTTGCTGTTGCAGGAAAAATTATTACGCAACCTAATGCAACGATAAACACCGTTATTTCAGAAAGTATAGGGAGTGAACATTGGTTTACCGAAGAATCAGACATTGTCAGATTTGATAATTCCGGGCAACTACATACATTGATATTGAGCCTGTCTGAAGAAAATTCTCACTTTCATGCAAAACTTCCGCAGCCTCAAGCCGGATATTTCTCAATCCAGCTTTCCCCGATAAGCGAGTTTTTTCTTCTTCCCCCTCAGATTTATCGATCTTTCAATTCGAACAGTCGAGAGTTGTTCTGTTTTACCGAAAACGCTCCTCCAGCAACCGTTTTTAGAATTACATCTGATTTATCATTATTCTTCAATAACGAAAATATGTTTAGCGGATGGGTGCTCCATCGTCCTCTGGAAAACCTTGCCGCCACCTATCAGAGCGAAAAGGATCTGGAATCGGCGGATGACGATACTTATACGATATTCGGCGAGTATTTTGATATCATCAGCAATAATGAAGCCCTTGTCCACGACGACGATATTGAGATTCTGGTAAAAAATCTGCTGAACAGAATAGATCCGCAACGAATGGCCACGATAAAGGGAAATGTTAGGCGCGAGGAATTTGAAAAGACAGTGTTCGACTTGAAGGACAATTTTCTGGACACGTGATATGTCGACGCGACGGCACGGCGTAGCTCGCACAATCTGGCTGAACATCTCTCAGCCCCGAGTCGGCAGTGCGCAGTTGTTTCCCTCGGTATATACGGAACGACATGCGCGATGCGCTGCGTTGGCGCGTCGAACTGATCACCATTAATACCCGATTCAAGATTTGTAAGCCGGCATGTGACCATACACACCCCAGAGCAGATTGAAAGTGAACTATGAATATCAAGCATCATATTATCGCCAGGCTCGGGGGAATCAAACCTGCTTGCGGAGATGAATTTTTGCCAATGCCTGAATTTAACATCACCGAACTGGAGAAAATGCTGAATATTCGTCTTCCTGATGACTACCGCGTTTTCCTGGCCACGTATGGCGCATCGTTATTCAAGGGTGAATCGGACGAGAAGCCTTATGTAGTTTTCAGTTCTGTCGAGCAACTTCCTGCACACGTGACGGGTGATGGCTTCGCTTTGCTGGATGCATTTTATGGCGCAAATGGTGAAGGAGCATACAGCCTGGCTACGCGCGTGGGGTTCTTTCGGGGGCGGATGCCAGAAAGTGTCATTCCGATTGCCGATGATGGCGGCGCTGGCCAAATCTGTTTAGGAGTCAGTGATGGAGATGAGGGTAGAATATTTTACTGGGATCTGCGGCATGAGGCGCTAAGTGAGGAGGAATATCTTGAAGATTATGGCGGGCCACGGCCAGCGCAAGCAATTTACGAGAATATGTATTTAATTGCCGGTTCTTTTGACCAATTTCTTTACGCCCTCCGGAAGAAACACTCCACAAATGCTGCGTCTTACCCTTCTTTACAACGACATGGAGACGATCATGAAGCCCGTCCACGTTACCGCGCTCAATGACCAATCGATCATCCGATGGATGGCCACTGAAATGGCGCTTTCGGACAGTTCCCTGGGAGAAGGCCCCATACTCTGGGAGCATCCGAGTGTCCCTTTTCTCCAATGTACAGGCATTGATATTCATCTCCAGAATGGTTCAGTCTATCGCATGCTTTCTCAGCTCGACGATGGAAATACGGGTGGATATATCGGTTTGTACCTGACCGTCAGGGAGGTAATTGATACTCCCTGCAGTTTTGAGGCCGGCAGTATTTATCGCACGCGAGAGTTAAGCGAACTTCCGGTCGGAGTGGCAACGGTAACGGTGACAGAAAGTGACGGGCAGAATACGGTATCGCGGATCGACATTGTCGTCGGTGGGCGCACGGTGTCATGTTGGGCTGCCGAGGTCGACGAGCGCGCTGATGGATCTTTTAACATCAATGTGGGAGATGAGTCCATTCTGGTTCAAGTTGACCGTCTGAGGCCGGCTCACCTGCCCTTTGAATGGGAATAAAAAAGAGACATACTCCCGAGCACTTGATGAAAACAGTGCATTTGATCAATAGGGCGTACCCGGAAGGAATTTCGGATAGTGAATTTAGCGCGGTTGTATTTTATTTTATATGAGCATATGTCGGACCGTAACCTGGCCGAGGTCATTTCTTTTTCGACAAAAATAGATTATGCACTCGCATATAATGACGTGCTTGGGGCCGGTACAAGCGAAGTGGAAGGAAATACTCTTCAGTTGGTAACGGCCAAACTGGTAACGGCAGGTTTGCAGGCATGGATTGACGAAGGTTGACTTGCCTCGCACGGACTATGCGCCTCCCTATCCTGCGAGTTGTGGAAACTTTGTGAAAAATCTGATTTGCTTTGACTGTTCATCTGCTCCGTTCCTGTCAACTAGCCTGCACACGGCTTGAAGGTGTATGCAATGAACCGTTCCCAAGGTTGGACCTCCCTAAAACTTTGTGCAGAATGAAATGACATGGCGACGTTGATTTTTGAGTTTGATTTCGATGAACGGGCTGAGTTCGAAGCCGAATCCAGGGGTTATCTCAGCCATGTTAAGGTCCGGACTGATAATGATGTGGTTTACCCTGTGCTTTTCTACGATCCGGTACGACTTGTACAAGATCTGGATGAAGCGTGTAAATCAGGAACTTGCTTCGTCGCTGAATCGGGATTGATTTTACTGAGGAACATTACGCTGCGCGATATGCAGGCGGCGGTGGACCGATTGGAAGCGGAAGGATATTTCGATCGCCTTGCCCGATGCGCATCTGATCACATCATCGATCCGGCAAACAGCAAGAAAACAGCCGTGTTGACTGCATCAAAGAACGCACAGGACCAGGATGCACGTTGCCGCGATGCATGGCAACGGTTGGCCGACAATTGTGATGATGAGATGGAAAATACGTTTTGCTATCAGCTATTTGAACTGAAACGTTTCGATCGGAAACTGTTTCTATCGCTATGCGAGGACATGGATCTTGTACTCGAAAAGCGAGCAGCACCGAAGGAAAACTATAAGCTACTGGTTTGGATAATTTCTTGCATTTTCCGATCTGTCTTTTCTCATTTTGACAAGTCGGATTCTTACACCATCACCAATTTTGATGCCGGGATGTCGCAGCAGTGGGGGTCGGAATATGTGGAAGAATTGAGAGTCTTGCTGGAGAAAACAATCGACGTGGCTATTGAGTAAAGCGCTGGCGAGGAAAATAGTCATGCCAGACGGGCGCCGGGCGCACCGGCCCATCCCGCCTGCCCTTACCCGATGTAGTTAAACAGCGATAAGCCCGACAAGGCCTTGAACGACTTCTGCGCCGCTTCAAGCGTGGTCTGCTGCTGCGCGAACTGCGACAGCGCCTTGACCATGTCCAGGTCCACCAAGTTCGATATCGCGGTCTGGTACTGGATATCGCGGTCCGACCCGGCACTGTCCAGATAATCGAGTTCCTGCATGCGCGAGCCGAACGAAGCGCGCACCGACAAGATGTTATCGAGCGACGACGTCAGGTTGGCATTGGCCACGCTCAGACTATTGGCCAGCTGGGCCTTGCCGCCCGCCCCGATGACCGGCTGGCGCAGCGCCGCCACCAGGTCGGTCACCGTCTTGAACACCGACTGGTTCACGCTCGGTTCGGTGGTGAAGCTGTCGCCGTTGCCCGGCTCGCCCTTGACGTCCATCGCCATGCCGTCGAACGCAATCTGCCGCCCGGTCTTGTACGGCTGCGGCGTGGCCACGGCCGGTGGGCGCGGAATCGATTCGCTGGTGGTGGTGTCCGTCACCATGTAGGTCGTCACCGGCGGCGTGGTCGCGCTCACCGCGAACGTCACGCTGTAATTATGGCCGGTCAGCGCCGACTTGTCGGTCACCGTGCCCGGCGAAATCAGGCCCGATCCGGTGTTGCCAGGCGCGGCGCGGGTCTGGAAGTCGCCGTTACCGGTCATATTCCGTTCAAAGATGGCGTTGCCGGTCTCGCTGACCGGCATCGTGCGCGAGGAGCCGACCTGCAACATGCGCTGGCCCTGGTCACCGTTGTACTGGGCGCCGCCGGCGGTCTGGGTGAACGGCTGGGTATTGGCGCGATGCCCGGCGAACAGATAGCCGCCCACGCCATCCTCGGTATTGGCCACCGCCAGCAAGTCCTGCATGCGCGATTCGAGGTCGATCGCGATCGCTTCGCGGTCGGGCGGGGTCAGCGAGCCATTGCCGGCGTACACCGACAAGCGCTGGATTTCCTGCATCAGGGTGGTGGCACTGGTCAGCGCGCCTTCGACCTGCCCCAGCGAGCTGTTGGCGTTCATGCGGTTGACCTTGAACTGCTCGTTGACCGATTGCGATTGCGCCAGTTCAAGCGCGCGCGCGGCCGCCACCGGGTCGTCGGCGGCCGTCACGAGGCGGCGGTTGGTCGACAGCTGCATCTGGGTCTTGGCCAACTGGCTCTGCAAGCTGCCGAGCTGGCCGGTGCCGTTGGCGTAGATGGTGTTGGTGCTGATACGCATGCTGGTTTCCCCGACTTATCGAACCGACTAATGTAAATTAACGACCGATCGACAGGATCGTGTCGAACAGCGTACTGGCCATCTGCATCACTTTACCGGCCGCCTGGTAGGCTTGCTGGTACTTGAGCAGGTTGGTCGCTTCTTCATCCAGGTTCACGCCAGAGACATCCTGCTGCGCCGCCGTCACCTGCTTGAGCAGGGTGTCGCCGGCCTGGCTGTTTACCTGCACTTCGCGCGTCTTGTTGCCGACAAAGCTGACCAGCTCGGCGTAGGCCGACTGGTAGGTCGCCTTCCCGCCATCGAGGATCGGCTTGGTCTGCAGGTTGCCCAGGAGACGCGCATTGCGGTTGTCGGCCGTGCCGTTGCTGTTGGGCGCGACCGTGAAGGTGTCGCCCGCGACTGGCGTGCCGGCAAATTTCAGGTTCACGCCGCCGAAGTTGTAGTTGGCGCCGGCGGTAAAGGGAATCGAGGGGGTGCCGGCTGGATACGTGGTCGGCACGCCGTTGGTGGTGACGGTCACCGCCTGGCCCGCCGGGAAACCGGACAGGCCGGCCGGCGTCCCGCCCACGGTCAGGTTGACCGGCGCCGTCAAGGCATTGCCCGGCGTCAGGTACGAGGCGTCGACATTACCTTCGCTGATGGTCACCGTGCCCTTGTTACTGAGCGGCAAACTGGTGCTGATCGGCGCCGCCGCCGCAATCGAGTTGCGCTCGTTGACCTTCATCGAAAAATCGGAGGCGCCGTTGATGGTCGGGCGCACCAAAAAACTGTCGCCGGCGCTCGCGCTGCCGGTGACGGTAAACGCCACGCCATCGATGGTCTGCGGGCCGGTCTGCGGAAACGGGGTGATCTGGAACGGTTTCTTGTCCGACAGGCGCGTGACCGTGTAATTGCTGCCGTCGTAGCTGACGCTGTAGTCGCTCTGGGTCAGCGCGGCCGGGTCGACAATGGCCGCCTTGACGTCGGTGGTGCTGCCGACCGCATTATTGATGTTGCGGCCGACCACGGGCGCGCCGACCGTGAAGAAATCGCCACCCGGATTGCCGGCCGCATCGATGCCGAGGCGGTGCTGCTCGTTGAAGGTCTGGGCCAGGCTGATCGCCACGCGGCCCAGCGAATTCTGGGTACGGTCGAGGGTGCCGGAACGAAAGTCCATCAGGCCGCCCAGCTCGCCGCCGGTAAAGGTGCTGTCGGGCAGCACGGTAACCTTGCCGGCAGTCACCAGGCCGACCTGCACCCGGCTCAGGTCGGTCGGCGAGGTGGTGGCCGCCAGTTCGAAGGCCTTGTTGCCCACCACCAGCGGCTGGCCGCTGCCGATCGCCACTGTCAGGCTGTTATTGTTGCCGCGCGTAACCGTGGTTTTGACTTCCTTGTTCAGGTCGGCGATGAGCTGGTCGCGCGCATCCATCAGGTCGTTCGGCTCGGCGCCGGAGCCGGTGGTCAACTGGGAAATCTTGTCGTTGAGCTGGCCGATTTGCTGGGCGTAGGAATTAATCACCCCCACCTTGGCCGTGATTTCGCTGTTCACGCCCTGGCGGATCTCGCTCAGGCGGTCATTGATGCCCTGGAAACGCGCCACCAGCGACTCGCCATTCGACAGCACCGCCTGGCGCGAGGCGGCCGAGGACGGGTTCGAGGCCATGTCCTGCACGCCCTTGAAAAAATCCTGCAAGGCGGGCGACAGCCCGGACGTGCTGTCCGACAGCAAGTTGTCGACCTGGCTGATCTGGGAGTAAAAGGCGTCGAGCGAGCTGACCTGGGTCTGGGCGGAACGCACCTGGCCGTTCAGGAAGCTGTCCGAATAGCGCTTGATCTGCTCGACTTCGGTGCCGCTGCCCACAAAACCGTAGCCGTAATTCTGCGCAATACCGCTCGACTGGATGATCGTCTGGCGGCTGTAACCGGCCACGTTGGCGTTGGCGATGTTGTGGCCGGTCGTGGACAAGCCCACTTGCGCGGCGAACAGGCCGGTCTTGCCGATGTTGAGGAGATTTCCAGACATGATGTGGTTTCTTTCCTTGAATATCTCTGTCTACGGCAAGTTATCAAAAAACTTGAGCGCCGCGCCAAGTCTTAGGCCAGGTTGCGCTGGATAATCTTGGTCAGCTTGGCCGCGTACAGCGGATCGGTGGCATAGCCGGCTTTCTGCAAGCCCTGGGCGAAACCGGCCGCATCCTGGGCGTTGGCCAGCACTTTTTCGTAGCGCGGGTTGTTGGTGATCAGTTTCGCGTAATCCTTGAAGCTGTCGGCATACGAATCATAGGCGCGGAATTTCTCGACCCGGGTCTGCGGCTTGCCGTTGACGTATTCGGTTGTGACCGCCGTGGCAACCTTGCCAGTCCAGCCAGGGCCGGCCTTGATGCCGAACAGGTTGTGGCTGGTGGCGCCGTCGGCATTGCGGATCTCGCGCCGGCCCCAGCCCGACTCGAGCGCGGCCTGGCCGAGCATGAACTTGGCCGGAATCCCGGTCGCGCGCGCCGCTTCGTCGGCGTGCGCGCCCAGCTTTTCCTGGAACGCGCGCACATGCGGCGACTGCGGCCGCCCGCTCGCGCTCACGCCGGGGGTGGCCGGGGCGCCGCTGGTGCCTGTCGTGGTCGTGGTCGTGGTCGGCGTGAGCAGCGCGCCCGGCGACTTGATCATTTCGCCGGCATCGCGCCCGGGCGGCATGGCGATCCGCTTGGCGGGCTGGTCGTTGGCAATGGTAAACGGCTGGGCCGGCTGGGCGATCGGGTCGCCATTGATCGCCAGCGCCTGCGCATTGGCGGCCGTGGTGCTCAACTGGCGGATCAGCACGTCGGCCAGGCCGACTCCGCGCTTGGCCAGGTTCTGGCTCATCTGCTGGTCCAGCATGGTGGTGAAGGTCTTGGTTTGCTGGCTGTCGAGCATGCCTTCGCCCTGCGGCGTGGCGTCGCGCATGCTTTTCATCATCATGTTGATGAACATGGCCTCGAACTGGGTCGACGCGGTTTTCAGCGCTTCCGGAGAGCCGGCCTTGGCCGACTGCTTGAGCCCGCCCAAGGCATTGGTGTCGAGGGCGAATTTGCTGCTCAGGTCGTTCGATGGGCCAATCATGATGGCATCCTCAAATGATTTCGAGTTCGGCGCGCAGCGATCCGGCCGCTTTCAGCGCCTGCAGGATCGAGAGCAAGTCTTGCGGCGAGGCGCCAATCGCATTCATCGCCTTGACCACTTCGGCCAGCGACGCGCCGCCCTTGACCAGGACCACCTTGCCCGGATCTTTTTTCACTTCGACCTGGGTGTTCTGGGTCACCACGGTCTGGCCGCCCGAGAACGGCCCCGGCTGGCTGACCTGCGGATCGGAACTGATCGTCACCGACAGGTTGCCGTGCGAAATGGCGCAAGTGTCCAGGGTGACGGTCTGGTTCATCACCACCGAGCCGGTGCGCGCATTCATGATGACCTTGGCGGCCAGCTTGGACGGATTGACTTCCAGCCCTTCCAGCACGCCGATGAAGGCCACCCGCTGGTCACTCGAAGACGGCGAACGCACGCGGATCACGCGCCCGTCCAGCGCGGTGGCGATGTCCGGACCAAAATGGTTGTTGATCGCCTCGACCACCCGCGCCACGGTGGAAAAGTCGGTGGTGTTCAGTTCCAGGCGGATCTGGTTATTCTCGCCCAGGTTCGAGGCGACGGCGCGCTCCACCGTGGCGCCGGCCGAAATCTTGCCCACCGCCAGGTGATTGACCTGCACCTGCGCGCCGCCCGCTTGCGCGCCGACCCCGCCGACCAGCACATTACCCTGGGCCATGGCGTACACCTGGTTATCGGCGCCCTGCAGCGGCGTCATGATCAGGGTGCCGCCGCGCAAGCTCTTGGCGTTACCGATGGACGAGACCGTGATATCGATGGTCTGGCCCGGCTGGGCGAAGGCCGGCAGCGAGGCCGTAACCATCACTGCGGCCACGTTCTTGAGCTGCAGGCTGGTACCGGGCGGCATGTTCACCCCTTTTGCCTGCAGCATCGAGACGATCGACTGCACCGTGAACGGGGTCTGGGTGGTCTGGTCGCCGCTGCCATCGAGGCCGACCACGATGCCGTAGCCGCTCAGCTGATTCTGGCGCACGCCGGCAATCGTCGTCAGGTCCTTCAGGCGCTCGGCCTGGACCGCCTGCGGCAGCAGGGTCAGCGACAAGGCAAAGGCGGCGGTTTTCAGGAATGCACGCATGAAGATTCCGATCAGAATGGCAGCAGGGACTGGAAGAAACGGGACACCATCGCCGTCATTTCGGCGCGGTCGATCTGGCTGTTGGTGCGGTACTCGACCCGCGCATCGGCCACCTGGGTCGACGACACCGTATTGCCGGCGCCAATATTGTCCGGACTGACCATGCCCGAGAAGCGGATGAACTCGACGCCCTTGTTCATCGCCACCTGCTTCTCGCCGGCCACGATCAGGTTACCGTTCGGCAGCACTTCGGTGACGGTCACGCCGATGGTGCCGGTAAAGGTATTGCTCGCGCTCTGGTTATCCGAATCGGAAAACTTGTTGGCGCCCTCGACCCCGACGGCGGCCCCGAACACGCCCTTGATCACGCCCGGTGCGGCGAAGCTGGCCGAGCCGGACTTGTTGCCCGAACTGGCGCCGGCTTTCACGGCCGAGGTGCGCTCGGTGATGTTAATGGTCAGCATGTCGCCGATGTGGCGCGCGCGCCGGTCTTCGAACAGCGGACGGTACTGCGAACTCTGGTAGATGGCGCCGTTGGCGGGCGCGCTCTGCTCGGCCATGAGCGGACGGGCGCTGGTCGGACGCTGCACGATCGAGCTCGGGGTGGCGGCGCAGCCGCCCAGCGCCAGCAGGGAAACGATGAGAAAGGTTTTCATGGGCTAGCTCCTGGGCTTACAGCTGCGACAGCTTTTGCAGCATCTGGTCGGACGTGGTGATCGCCTTGCTGTTGATCTCGTAGGCGCGCTGGGTCTGGATCATGTTCACCATTTCCTCGACCACGTTCACGTTCGAGGTTTCCACGTAGCCTTGCAGCAGCACGCCGGAACCGTTGGTGCCCGGCGTGTTGGTGTTGGCCGCGCCCGAGGCGCCGGTTTCCACGTACAGGTTTTCGCCTTTCGACTCCAGCCCGGCCGGGTTCACGAACGTGGTCAGTTGCAGGCTGCCGATCTGGGATGGCGCCCCGCTGCCGGGCAGGGTCACCGAGACGGTGCCGTCGCGGCCCACGGTCAGCGACAAGGCATTCGCCGGCACGGTGATGGCCGGCTGGACCACGAAGCCGGACGAGGTGACCAGCTGGCCATTCGAATCGGACTGGAACGAGCCGTCGCGGGTGTAGGCGGCGGTACCGTCGGGCATGAGCACCGAGAAGAAACCGGCGCCGTTGACCATCACGTCTTTCGAGTTGCCGGTCTGCTGGGGATTGCCTTGGGTGTGGATGCGTTCGGTCGAGACCACGCGCGTGCCGGTGCCGATCTGCTGGCCCGAAGGCAGTTGGGTTTGTTGCGAGGATTGGCCGCCCGGCTGGCGGACATTTTGGTACAGCAAGTCTTCGAACACAGCGCGGCTGCGCTTGAAGCCATTGGTGCTGACGTTGGCCAGGTTATTGGTGATGACGTCCAGGTTGGTCTGCTGCGCTTCGAGGCCGGTCTTGGCGATAAAAAGGGAACGAATCATGGTCTTCTCCAGTAACGGCGGCCGGCGAACATCGCCACGCACCGATCAATGAAGAGATTATGCGCTCCGCGGTGTTAACCCAAAGCGAGGATCTGGGTGGCTTTCGCCGCGTTGTTCTCGGCATTCTTCAGCAGGCTCATTTGCAGTTCGAAGGAACGGGCCAGCGAAATCATGGTCACCATGGCGTCGACCGGGCTCACGTTGGAGCCTTCCAGCGCCCCGCCGGCGACTGCCACTTGCGGGTCGGGTTCGGCCGCCACGCCGCTTTTCAGGCGGAACAGGCCATCGTCGCCGCGCACCAGGTCCTGCTCGGGCGGGTTGACCAGTTTCAGGCGCCCGAGAATGGTCGGCGCGCCCGGCTTGGTGGTGGTGGCGATGGTCGAGATGGTGCCGTCGCCGCCGATCGACACCGACACTTCCGGTGGCACGGTGATGGAGCCGCCGTCGCCCTGGATGGCGAAGCCGGCGGTGTTGGTGAGCAAACCGTTTTCATTCATTTGCAGGGCGCCGTTGCGGGTGTAGGCTTCGCTGCCGTCGGGCATCTGCACGGCGAGGAAGCCCTTGCCCTTGAGGGCCACGTCGAGGTCGCGTCCGGTCAATTGCAGGGGGCCGGACGTAAAATCGGTGCTGGTCGTGGTGTTGACCACGAAAGCGCGGGTGGCCAGCGGCAGGTTCTCGCCGACGATCGGCACCGCGCGGAAGGCGTCGATCTGGGCCCGGAAACCGGTGGTGGTGACATTGGCCAGGTTGTGCGAGGTGGTCGCCTGCTGCTCCAGGATGTGCTTGGCGCCGCTGCCGGCTGTGTAGATGAGTCTATCCATGATTTTCCTTTAGTGCGTCCACCCCCGCCGCCGTTTCTGCATCGGGCAGAAACGGCTTTTTTGCAACGACGCGGATTAACGCAGGTTGACCAGGGTCTGCAACACCGAATCCTGCGTCTTGATGGTTTGCGCATTGGCTTGGTAGACCCGCTGCGCCGTGATCATATTGACCAGTTCCGCCGTCAGGTCGACGTTCGAACTCTCCACCGCCGAGGCCTGCAAATTGCCGAAACTGCCAGAATTGGGCGTACCGATCAGCGGGTTGCCCGAGGTCGGCGTCTGCGCCCACGCATTGTTCCCCAGCGGTTGCAGCCCGTTCGGATTGGCAAAATTGGCCAGCACCACCTGCCCCAGCGGACGCGATTCACCATTGCTGTACTGTCCCAGGATGGTGCCGTCGGGACCGGCCGAAAAACGCTGCAAATTGCCCGCCGTATAGCCGTCCTGGCTCGATTTCTTTTCTTCCGTGGCGTCGCCATACTGGGTCGTGCCGGCGAAATGCAGGTCGAATTCGATGGTCGGCTTGGCGCCGGTCAGCGGAAACACCGGCAATTCGATTTGCAGCGGCAAGGTCTGCGGCGCCATCGCGGCGGCGTTCAGTATGCCGTTGGTGTCGAAATTGAGGTGGCCGGCGCGCACCGCCGGCACCTTGACGGCGGCGGCGATCAGCTTGTCGATCTCGCCCGGCGTGATGCCGGGCGTGCCGCCGGCGCTGGCGGCGGCGGTGGTAATAGCGGTCTGCTGGGCGGCGGTGGCGCCAGCGGTGCCGGCGGCGGCGGCGACGGCGGCGCCGGCGGCGGTGGCGTAGGCGGCGGCGGCGGCGACCAGGTCACCCGGCGGCACGGCGGTGGAGGCGGTCTGGAAGGCCGTGCGCGCGGTGGTCGCGGCGGTATCGGTCTGGGCTGCGGCGGCCACCGCCTGGTTGGTCATTTCCACCCCGTCCGAACCGACGTACACGTCCCACGCGCCGGGACCGGTCTTGACGTAGTAGGTGGACATCACGTGCGAATTGCCGAGGCTGTCGAACACGTCGATCGAGGTCTGCTTGTTGTAGGTTTCCGGATCGGTCGCGCTGAACGGCACCTTGGTCGGCAGCGGGCTGCGCGAATCGAGGTTGAGCTTGAGATCGACACGGCTCGTTTCGAGCGGATCCATGTCCTTGTTGTCGATCTTCAGCGGTACCGCCGAGCCAGTGAGGATGTTGCCGGTCTCGCTGACGCCGTAGCCGGTCAGCTTGGCGCCTTGGGCGTTGATCACGAAACCGTTCTTGTCGAGCGAGAACTGGCCATTCCGTGAATATTGCACGTCGCCGTTGACATCGGTGCGGAAGAAGCCGGCGCCGTTGATGGCGATGTCGAGCGGGTTGTTCGAGCTTTCGATATTGCCTTGGGTGAACTGCTGGGCGATCTGCGAGACTTTCACCCCGATCCCGGCCTGGTTGCCGCCGGCGCCGTTGAGCGAATTGGCGTACATGTCCGCGAACTGCGCCTGCGAACCCTTGAAACCGACGGTGCTGGCGTTGGCGATGTTGTTGCCGATAACGTCGAGCGATTTGGCTGCGCCATTCAAGCCGCTAAGTCCTTGTTGAAACGACATGGTGTTTCTCCTGAAAAAGTATAAGTAGTAGCGGCTTGTTTACAAAATTTGCTTGACGTCGCTCATGGTCACGACGCCCCGCGAGGGCAGATTGAGCTTGACGCCATCCTTGGCGCTGGTGGTGACGCTGGCGACCGTGTCGAACGACAGGGCCTTGGCGTCCTTGATGGCTTCGCCGCCGCGCTCGGCGACGACACGAATCAGGTAATTGCCATCCTTGAGCGCGATCGGCTTGCCGGCCGCGTCGAGTTTGGTCGGGTCGACCACGCCATCCCAGGCCACCGGCACGGTGCCGGCCGCTCGCTGGCCGAGGTCGATGGTCTGGACATCCTTGCCGGTTGTCGGATCGGTGATGATCAGCTGCACCTTGTCGGCCGGGGTTTCCAGGTTCACGCCCATGATGCCCTTGCCGCCGGCCAGGGTCACGCCGTTGCCGTTCACCAGCACGCCATGCCCGATCAGGTTAGCGGCCTGCAAGCCTTCCGAATTCTGGTAGCTCGACTTGAGCGATTCCATGGTCGTGTTCAGCTTGTTGACGCCGGTCACCGTCGACAGCTGCGCCAGCTGGCTGGTGATCTGCGCATTGTCCAGCGGATTCATCGGGTCCTGGTTCTTGAGCTGGGTGACCAGCAGGGTCATGAACTTGTCGGTGTCCGCCTCGACGCTGCCTTCAACCGCTTTCGGCTTCTTCGGATTGACGGCGTTGAGCAAGTCTTGCGACATCACGGGTGCATTGGAATTGACGGTTGCCATGGCGGTTTCTCAGTCTATTACTCAGGTTATTGACCGATGGTCAAGGTTTTCATCAACAGCGACTTGGCCGCGTTCATGGTTTCGACATTGGTCTGGTAGGAACGCGAGGCCGACAGCATGTTGACCATCTCGTCGACCACGTTTACGTTCGGCATGGCCACATAGCCCTTCTCGTCGGCCATCGGATGTTTCGGGTCGTACACCTGCTTGAGCGGGGAAGGATCTTCGATCACTTCGCGCACCCTGACGGCGGTGCCGGCGCCGTTGGTCGGGATCGCCTCGAACACTACCTGCTTGGCGCGGTAGGCCTCGCCGCTGGCGCTGGTGGCGCTGTCGGCATTGGCCAGGTTGCTGGCGGTGGCGTTGAGGCGCTGGGCCTGGGCGCTCATGGCCGAGCCGGACACGTTAAAGATATTAAAGAGCGACATGATTACTGGCCTCCCTGGATGGCCGAGGTCATCCCGCGGATTTGCATATTGATGAAGGTGACCGCCGCTTCGTAGCGCAGGGCGTTGTCGGCAAACTGATTGCGCTCGACATCCATGTCGACCGTGTTGCCGTCGACCGCGCCCTGGGCCGGGGTACGGTACTGCACCGGGGTGCCGTTGGCCAGCACGTCGCCCTTGGCGGCGCCGGTCGCCATATGGGCCGGGGCGGTTTGCTTGAGCACGCCGGCCGGCGGCGTGCCCTTGGCCAGCACGCCTTGCAGGGCGCTGGCGAAATCAATATCGCGCGCCTTGTAGTTAGGCGTATCCGCATTCGCGATGTTCGACGCCAGCAATTCCTGGCGTTGCGAGCGCAGGCTCAGGGCCGTCTCGTTAAAGCGCATGTAATCGTCGAGTTTGCCAATCATGTCGTGCTCCGCATCTGTCGACTGCCTCCGGGTTGGCGGCAATGTACTGGTGATGACAGGATGAATCATACGGACCCTGTTGCTTGCCCAATCGAACGATAAGGAGCGCCAAAACACGGCTATTCGGAAGTTCGGCAAGGTCGCGTGAAGTCTATGATGCTCTCATTCCTGAAAGCAATCACTATGAAAATCATTTTCTTCACTGCCCTCTTGCTTGCCTCGCAATGTTGCTTCGCGCAGCCGGCCGCCGCGCCGGCGCCCGCCTTGCAAGACCCGGCCGTGCTCAAGCGCGTGGCGGAAGACTATCTGCGCGCCCAGAACGCGGCCCTGGCGGGCGAAGTGACCGTCACCGCCGGCCCCGTCAACCAGCGCATGAGCCTGGCCTCCTGCCCGGCCCCGCAAGCCTTCCAGCAGCCCGGCGCGCGCACCTCGGGAAAAACCACGGTCGGCGTGCGCTGTACCGCGCCGGTCGCGTGGACGGTGTATATTCAGGCACAGGTGAGCGTGGTGACCGATTACGTGGCCACCGCCGTGCCCCTGGTCCAGGGCCAGACAATTGAACAATCGCAATTAGTGTTGCTTAAGGGTGACATTGGGACGATGCCGAACGGGATCGTGACCGACCTGGCGCAAGCGGTCGGTCGCACCAGCACGGTGTCGCTCGCTTCCGGCACGCCGCTGCGCCTCGATGCGCTGCGCGGCAAACCGGTGGTGCAGCAGGGACAACTGGTCCGGGTGGTCTCGAGCGGCAACGGGTTCCGGGTATCGGCCGAAGCGCGTGCGATCGGCAACGCCAGCGATGGCCAGGTGGTCCAGGTGAGAACGCCGGCCGGCGCCATCCTCAGCGGGGTGGCCAGGGTTGGCGGATTGGTGGAGGTGGTCTTTTAGCCAACTGTTCAAACTCGCGCGGGAATGCGCTAAAGTTTACGCCGCATGCGCCGTTACTTACGCAGACCCTGGAGTTTTTACCGCTCCGCCCAATGAAGGATGATGCTGTGAAAATTAACGACAACCTCAAAAGTAACCCCGGCCTGCCGGCGCCGAGTACGCCCGCAGCGAACGCCAAAAGCACCGAAAAAGCGGCCAGCGCGGCCCCGGCCAGCACCGACAGCGTCAAGCTGTCCTCGCAGGGCCAGGCCATGGCCAGTGCGGTCAGCAGCAGCAATGGCGTGTTCGACACCAAAAAAGTCGAGCGTATCAAGCTGGCGATCGCCGATGGCCAGTTCCAGGTCAATTCCGAGAAGGTCGCGGATGGCTTGCTCGACACCGTGCGCGACTTGCTGCATTCCCGAAAACGCTAACCGCGCCGGTTTTCCGGCGATACCAGACCATGTCAACCGCGACCCCGAGCACCACCCTGCCGCAAGAACTTGCCTTGATCACTTCCGTGCTGGAATTGATGACGCAGGAACAGCAACTGCTGGTCAGTGCGGACACGGCCGGCCTCGACCAGCTCACGCCGCGCAAGGCGCAGGCGGTGCTCGCGATGACGACGCTGGCGCAACAACGCCACGCGCAACTGGCGGCGGCCGGCTTTGCGGCGGACGAAAGCGGCATGCAGGCATGGGTGGACGGCAACGGCGCGGCCGATGCATTATCCGGCTGGCAAGCATTGCTGGACAAGACGCGCGAAGCCAAGGAATTGAACCGAATCAACGGCATGCTGATCACCAAGCAACTGTCGCACACCAAGGGGCTGATCAACGCCATGCGCACCCCGACCAGCGGTGGCGAAGCAGGGGTGTACGGCAAGAGCGGCCAAGCCGCGCCGGGCGGGCCATCGAAGCGTTACGTGGTGGGCTGAACGACGCCTGCAGTGCCGGACAGGCAAGCTGCCTGATATGTTATTGACTGGACGGCCGCTTGGTGCGGCCGTTTTGCATAGTCGCCCGGCTGACACCGGCGAAGCAAACTCTTCCGTTTACTTCAAATGGCGTTGCATTAATAGCGACTCAAGATTCATACTTGTGTGACAGACAAGATGGATATAGAAAATATCCTTAGTCCGCTCAAAAATGATCCTGTTCTGCCCCGCAAACATCTGGCGAAAGTCGGGCATGTTCAGGTCGTCCAACTCGGGCACGAACGTGCCTTTACCCGGCAAGTTTCTCAGCGAATCGACCGCGATCTTAATTTCTTGAGTGACCTTCCTGGCAAACTCAGCGGACACGTTTTGTTTCAGGTAAAGACGAATTCTGACCATATCGTCTTTTGCAGGCTCGGTCCACTTAATCTTCGCTGCCGACTTCTTCATCTTCTGCTTCCAACTCAGCAAAGAAGTCTTCGTGGTCAGTCACATTACCGTCTTCAATCGCCTTCTGGCCGAGCGCGAGCATCTTCAGGAGCGCTATCTGGTCGCGCGTTCGTTGGTAGCTCAAAATATCCTGAACAACGACCTGGATTTTTCCGTCAACCGTGATCATGAACGGTTCCCGCGTGGCTTGCACCTGCTTGATCACATCGCTGGTGTTAGTCGCAAGAAAACTGACAGCTTGAATGTGTTTCAGGGGGTTCATGGGATCTCCCATTAAGAGGCCAAGCCATCTTAGCACGGTAAAAAGGTAGCTGGAGCTGTTCTCGCAGATCGGGAAGAGGCGCCCGGGGCACGTTGCTGTTGTTGACTGAACGGTCGCCTGGTCTTCATTTTCCAGACCCCAAAAAATTCGTCACCCGCCATCAGCGCAACGATCAGCCGCTTGAATTCAGACCGGCGCAAAGGCGCGCCTCCAGCCTTTTCCACGCGCCGTCCAAAAATTGCGGCGATGACGCGTAGAAATCCCTCGTTTGATGATCGTTTAACAATTTGGCTTTGTCGAGATAGCGCCATCCGGCCGGGACACCGCTGTCCTCATCGGGAAAGACCACCGGGGTGTTGACATGGATCGTGCTCACTTGGCTCGCCATCGACAGCCGCCCTACGGAAAAGCGGGAGCCTGATGGACAACCTTGCCGCCGACGACCGTCTGCAGCACCTTGATGTCGGCGATTTCCTCATCCGGTATCTGGAAGAAATTGCGGTCCAGCACGATCAGATCGGCCAGCTTGCCCACTTCCAGCGAACCGACCTGCCCTTCCTGGCGCAAGGTATACGCGGCATTCATCGTCACCGCCCGCAACACGGCGGCGCGCGGCATGCCCGGCGCCGGTCCCAGCCTGCCCGCGAACTCGGGGCCGGCCGATGGCGCGTTGGTGCGGGTCACGCCGACCTTGAGCGCAAACCATTCGTCGAGCGCATCGACCGGCCAGTCGCTGCCGAACACCACGCGCGCGCCGGCGTCGAGCAGCAGCGACTGCGGTTCCAGGATCGCGTAGCGCTGCGGTCCCAGGTAATCCTTCAGGCCCGCCACCGTGTCCGGCGCCGGTTTGCCCCACTGGAAAGAGAGCACCGCGCTGGCATCGAGCGCGGCAAAGCGGCCAAAGTCGGCCGGGTCGACGATTTCGGCATGCGCCAGCGCCGGGCGCGCCTCCTTGCCGCCGGGCGCGGCGCGCAGGGCTTCGACGGCGTCGAGCGTTTCGCGCACCGCGCCGTCGCCATCGACGTGCACATGGGCATCAATGCCGGCCTTGGCCAGTCCGATCAGGATGGCCTTGAGCGCCTCCGGCTTGAAGTAGGTCGGCGGCCCCTTGCTGTCGCCCGGCACCCAGTGCGGATGCCCCGGCGTGCCGCGGTCCACAAAGTACGGCGCCACCATGGTGCCGGTAAAGGCCGGCGCGGCGATCACGCCATCCATGTAGATCTTGGCGTGGCGCACGCGCATGACCGGGGTGACGCCGTCGCTCTCCTGATGGTAGCGCTTGGCCATCTTCAGCACGGACGCCACCGCGCGGGCCGGGTCAAGGCCGTCTTCGGTCGCTACCTCGGCGGCGAAATGGGCGCGCGCGCTCAGCTTGCCCTGGCGCGCGATGGCGGCAAACGCCGTGAAAATTTCTTCGTCGCTGCTGGCGTCGAGAAAACTGGTCACGCCCTGGCGGCCCAGCGCCTGCATGGCGAAGCTGGCGGCGGTGACGGTCTCGGCCGGGGTGGGTTTGGGCAGCACTTTGCTGACCAGCTCCATCGCGGCGTCTTCCAGTAAGCCGGTCGGCTCGCCGGCGGCGTCGCGCACGATCTTGCCGGTGTCCGGGTCCGGTGTGGCGCGCGCAATGCCGGCCGCTTGCAGCCCGCGCGTACTGACCAGGTAGGAGTGACCGAACGAGGAGCGCACCGCGATCGGGCGCTCGGTCTTGATGGCGTCGAGCGTGGCGCGGGTGGTTTCCACGCCGGCCGGCAGCATGCTTTGCTGGAACCAGTTAACCACTTGCAGCCATTTCTTGCCGCTCTTGCCGCCTTTGGCGCTGCGGTCCTTGTCGGCGCAGGCCTGGATGCGCGCCTGGAATTGCGGCACGGTCAGCGCTTCGTAGTTCAGGTTGCAATGCAGGAGGCGCTTGCCGCCCGACAGCGGGTGCATGTGGGCGTCGATCAGGCCGGGCATCAGCATGCGCCCTTGCAGGTCGATGACGCGGGTCTGCTTGCCCTTGAGCGCGACCGCGCCGGCGTTGTCGCCCACATAGACGATGCGCCCGCCGCGCACGGCCAGCGCCTGGTGCACGCTGTCGGCGGCGTCGACGGTATAGATGTAGCCGTTGCGGTAGATGGTCTCGGCCTGGGCCTGGGCCGAGTCGATGGCGCCGCGCGGCGCCCCGGCCTGGGCCGCCGGCCACGCGCATGCCAGCGCCAACGCGGCGACAGTACGCTTACCCAAGGCAAGCGAGATGCGCGGCGTGATGATGTCGCCGCCGTGCGGGCGGACATTCTTGTTGCTCATCGATTCCCCTTCGTTCAATTAGCGCAACGGCCCCGTCGAGCCCCCGGCGCCAGAATACACGCTTGCTTCGGGCGCGGCACGCCAAGGTCAACATTTAACGTTTTTGTTAATTATCAATAGAAATTTTTTCTCCCGACAAACCTGATTTCATTGAAGAAATTGCGTGAAAGCACATTCTTTTAAGCACAACAGTGATACGTTCAGAATTCGCCCGAATGACACAATTACCGATGATTATGACTGTCCTGTGTCGATTGGGCATGTAAGGATGGGTTGTTGAGGCCGCCTTTGGCCCGGCACTCAGAACAAGCACATCACTCACGGAGAACTGTATGAACTGGAATCACTTGGTAAAAGCAAGCGTCGGTATCGTTGCAGCAGCAGCCTGCCTGGCAGCCCAGGCGGGGTCGAACGGGGTGACTGTCAGCCTGAGTCCCGAAAAATCCTCGCTCGGCAAGGAGGATGACGTGGTCGTGCGCGTGACCATCACCAACACCTCGTCCAAGCCGCAATACGTGCTGAAATGGCATACGCCGTTTGCCGGTGTGGAAGACCATCTGTTCGACGTCACCCGCGACGGCATGGACGTACCGTACCAGGGCCGCCATTACAAGCGCCCCGCCCCGACCGCCAAGGATTACTACCTGCTCAAGCCAGGCGCCTCGCACACCGCCAAGGTGGAACTGTCGTCCATGTACGACATGAGCGTGACCGGCGACTACGCGATCCGTTACCACGCGGCCTCGCTCAACCTGTTCAACTCGACGGGCGACGACGAGAACAGCCTGACCGCGCAGCAGGGCCAGCGCGAGATCGGCGAGATCGCATCGGCGCCGGTGTCGCTCTGGATCGACGGGCGTCTCGAGCGCGGCACCATCGTGGCCGATCCGCTCGAACTGGCGGCGCGCCAGCAGGCTGCGGGACCGGCCGGCATCTCGTTCGCCAGCTGCAGCTCGTCGCAACAGAGCTCGATCAACGCGGGGCTGGCGGCCGCGAAAACGATGACCAACGGCGGCCTGACTTACTTGAACAGCAACCTGCAAGGCACGCGCTACAAGAAATGGTTCGGCGCCTACACGTCGACGCGCTACGCGACGGTCAAGACGCACTTTAACAAAATCAAGAACGCGCTCGACAGCAAGCCGATCGTGGTCGATTGCAGCTGCAAGGAATCCTACTACGCGTATGTGTACCCGACCCAGCCGTACAAGATCTACGTCTGCAACGCCTTCTGGTCGGCGCCGACCTCGGGCACGGATTCAAAGGGCGGCACCCTGGTGCACGAACTGAGCCACTTCAACGTGGTGGCGGCGACCGATGACTGGGCGTATGGCCAGTCGGCCGCGGCCAGCCTGGCGACCAGCAATCCGACCAAGGCCGTCGACAACGCCGACTCGCACGAGTATTTCGGCGAGAACACCCCTTCGCTGCCGTAAGCGAGCGGGCAATGAAAAACAGCCTGGCCGCGCGCGCGCGGCCAGGCTGTTTTTTATCGCTACGCGAGTGGGCTATTGCTCCGCCGGCTGGGCCACCTGCGTATGCGTGAACACCGTCGAGGCCGGTTTCATCGTCTCGGGATTATCCAGCTGCTGCAGATCAAGCACGTAACTTCCCGTATGACTGAGCCGGTAGCGCTGCTTGCCCGGCTGAAAATCATACGCGCGCGTGACATCGATGGTATTGCGGTGCACGCCGTTCGGCTCGACCTTCAAATAATCGTCGGGCTGCGGCGGCGCCCGCTTGACCACCGGGCCGATGTAATTGACCGGCGCCGCACTGCCCGCCACGCTGATGTCGAAATCCGGCCCGAACAGCTGCCGGCTCTGGTACGTCACCTTCCACAGATAGATCGGCTGACTGGTCTTGTTGCTCACCGTCAAGGTCACCAGCACCTTGCCGCCGCGCGAAGCGACCGACACCTTCTCGCTCACGCCACTGATCGGCTTATCCCTCGCATAGGCCAGTCCCAGCGCCATGAGCATCAACATGCCCGCCACGGATCGTTTCATCGGCTTGCTCCTTGTCTTGTGCTTGTCTTGTCGGTCCCGGCCGGCGGCGCTTGCCTGAAGCGGGGCCGGGTCGCCCGCCTGCGCCGTTCTCGACCATTGTGCACCGTTTCAGGCTTCACGCCAGCCCGGTTGAATCAACGGGTGGGGATTTCGGTGGTGGTATCGGGCAGCGCCGACAAGATCGTCACCGCGACGCGCCGGTTGCGCGCGCGCCCTTCGGGCGTGTCGTTGGACGCGACCGCGATGTTGGCGCCATGCCCCACGGCCGTCAGGCGTTCGGGCGCCACGCCGCTGTCGATGAACAGGCGCACCACGCTGCTCGCGCGCACCGCCGACAGTTCCCAGTTCGAGGGGAACAGCGCATTCCTGATCGGCGTCGGATCGGTGTGGCCTTCCACCTGCACCGCGTGCGGGTCGTCCTTGAGCAGCACCGCCAGCGCGCGCAGGGCCTGGTCCGATTCGGGCGTGAGGGTGGCGTCGCCCGGATCGAACAGCACACTGGCATTGATCTCCACGCTCACCCCGCGGCTGTTCTGCGTCACGCGCACCTTGCCTTCGCGCACCAGCGGCGCCAGGGTCGAGGTCAGCTTTTGCGCGAGCTTGGTCAGGCGTTCCTTTTCGCGCCGCATGGCTTCCTCGCGCCGTTTGATCAGCGGGTCGGGCAGCACGATCAGCTGCGGCACGTTGCTGCTGGCGACACTGGCCGTCTTCTGGTCCTTGCCGCCGAAGGCGTCGCCCAGCGAGACCGAAAACACCTTGTATTTTCCCTCGTTGACGACCGAAATGGCATACATGACCACAAAAAACGCGAACAGCAAGGTGATGAAATCGGCGTACGAAATGAGCCAGCGTTCGTGATTTTCGTGCTCGGCTTCGTACTTTTTGCGCGCCATGGTCAGGGCCGCGAGAGCAGGCAGGTGACCCGTTCTTCGATCACGCGCGAATGGTCGCCGCTGGCGATATCGTGAAAGACATCGGTGAGGATTTCGTACTGGGTCACCCGTTCGGCGACGATGGTCTTGAGTTTGTTGGCGATCGGGTAGAAAAACATATTGGCCAGCCCGACCCCGTACACGGTCGAGACGAAAGCGACCGCAATCCCGCTGCCGAGCTTACCCGGATCGCTCAGGTTTTCCATCACGTGGATCAGCCCCAGCACCGCGCCCAGGATGCCGATGGTGGGCGAGTAGCCGGCCGCCGCCTCCCAGATCTTGACGGCCTGGCGTTCGCCGAATTCGTAGGCCGTCACTTCCATCTCCATCAGGCTGCGCAGCTTGTCGGGGGCGATGCCGTCGACCACCAGGCGCAAGCCCTTCTGCACGAATTTATCTTTGTTGACCGCCATGTATTTTTCCAGCGACAGCAGGCCGTCGCGGCGCGCATGCAAGCCCCACACGGCGATCTCGCGCGCCAGGGCTGCGCGCTGGCTCGGCGGCGGCGAGAACACCCAGCGCAGCATGCGCACGCCGCGCATGAAGGTCGGCGCTTCGCTTTGCAGCAGCACGGCGCCGACGGTGCCGATGACGACGATGGCAAACGCCGCCGGCTGCACCAGCGACGACAGCTTGCCGCCTTCCAGCGCCTGGCCGACCAGCAGGCCGGCCAGGGCCAGGAAAATTCCCGCTACGCTGGCCCGGTCCACGCCTGCTCCTTCAAGGACGAGCGCAGGCGCGCGACCGCCTGGGTGTGCAGCTGCGACACGCGCGATTCCGATACACCCATGACGGCCCCGATCTCTTTGAGGTTCAGTTCTTCTTCGTAGTACAGGCCCATGAGGATTTTTTCGCGCGGCGGCAAGCCGTCGATGGCGTCGATGACGGCCTGGCGGAAATCGCCGTCGAGCAGGCTGCGCAGCGGATCGGCGTCGTCCACCGCATAGCGGTCGAGGAAGCTGTCGTTGCCGCCCTCGTTATCGTGGAAATCTTCGTAGTACACCAGCTGGTGGCCGCCGCCGTCGGTGAGCATGTCCTGGTAGTCTGCCAGCGAGAGTTTCAAGCTCTTGGCCACTTCCGACTCGGTGGGCGGGTGGCCTAGCTTTTGCTGCAAGGTGCTCATCGCCGTTTCGATCTTGCGCATGTTCTGGCGCATCGAGCGCGGCAGCCAGTCGCTGCTGCGCAGTTCATCGAGCATGGCGCCGCGGATGCGCAGCACGGCGTAGGTTTCGAATTGGGCGCCGTGGGTTTCCTCATAGCGGCTGATGGCGTCGAGCAGGCCGATCATGCCGGCCTGGACCAGGTCGTCGACTTCCACGCTGGGCGGCAGCTTGGCCTTCATGTGGTGGGCGAGCCGCTTCACCAAGGGCATATGCTCGGTCAGTAAATGGTTCTTGTCCGCTTTCCCTTTGACGGTATACATAGATCTCAGTATGTTTTAAGAACCAAAATGGGAAGTCCCCCCTGTGTGCCCGAGCTGCGGCATGGCCGACAGGGCAAAGCGCCCCGCCAGCTGGCGAAATGCAACCGAGGCTCCCGCCAGCGGGAACGCATCGACCACGGCCCGGCCCAAGCGCGCGGCCCGGTGCAGGTATTCGTCCGCCGGGACCGAGCCCATCGACGTGAGCTGTACGGCAAGGTAACGACTTGCCGCAGATGACATATTATCGTATACCACCTTCGCTTCCGCTTCGGATGCGCCCGTGACCAGAATTCCGAACGGACGGCGTCCCAACTGTTGCGAAAGTCGCTTGATGAGGGAGTAGGCGGCGGTGATCGAGGCGGCGCTGGTGGAGACCTGGACCACGATCTCGGCGCTGTCCATGATGGGCACCGGAAAAGTGTCGTCGTCGCCGAATTCGCCGTCGACGATGACGATGCCGGTCTGCTTGACCAGCACGTCGAAGGTCTTGGCCAGGCGGCGCGCTTCGTCCGGGCCGCCGCGCGCGCGCGCCATGCTGACCACGCCGAAGCCTTGCGGCACCTGGTGGATGATCTGGTTCAGCGCGCACTGCTGGCGCGCCACCTGCAACAGGCTGGCGCGGTCGGCCACGCCGAGGCGCTGGGCCACGCCGTATTCGCGGTCGCAGGCGTCGACGATGAGCACGTCGTTGCCGGCGCGCGCCAGGGACGCGCCCAGGTTGACCAGCATGGCGCCCTTGTCGTCTTGCGGCGTGGCGGAAAGAAAGGTGACGATGCGTGGCTTGGGGCCGGCCAGCATCCGGCGCAGGCCTTCGGCCTGGTCGAAATCGAAATGATTAGCCAAGGGACACCTCGCGCAGGCTGCGGTCGTTGCGGGCGTTGCTGGTGTTAGCCATCAGCAGCGGCAGTTCGGCATCCGAAAACTGGGTGGCGGCGGCGTCGCGCTTGAGGCGGAAGGCGCGGTCGACCAGCATGTTGCGGTCGGCCAGGTGCAGGTCTTCCGGCACGCGCTGGCCGTTCGAGACATAGAACAGGTTCAGTTTCTGGCGGATCACGACATCGAGCACGTTGCCGATCGAAGCGGCTTCGTCGAGTTTGGTCATGATGGCCCCGGCCAGGCCGCTGCCCTGGTAGGCGCGCACCACTTCATTGAGGGTTTCGTTGGTCGAGGTCGAGTTCAGGCACAGCAGGCGCTTGACGTCAGCGCCGGTCTCGGACAGCATCGCCACCTGTTCGGCCACGTTCTGGTCGCGCTGGGAGACGCCGACGGTGTCGATCAGCACGGTGTGCTTGTTGCGCAATTCCTTGAGGGCGATGCGCAGGTCCGATTCATCCTTGACCGAGTGCACCATCACGCCGAGGATCTTGCCGTAGATGCGCAATTGTTCGTGACCGCCGATACGATAGGCGTCGGTAGTGATCAGGGCCAGTTTTTCCGGGCCGTGGCGCATCACGCAGCGCGCGGCCAGCTTGGCGGTGCTGGTGGTCTTGCCGACGCCGGTCGGGCCGACCAGGGCGAACACGCCGCCCTTTTCCAGGATTTCATCTTCGTTCGAGATGGTGGTCAGGTTGCGCGAGAGGACGGTTTTGATCCAGCGCAGGCTCTCGGCGGCGTCTTTCCCGGCCGGCAGTTTTTCGATCAGATAGCGCGACAGGCTGGCCGAGAAACCGGCGGCCAGCATCTCGCGCAGCACCCCGGCTTTTTGCGGTTCGCGCTGCTGGGTGGTGCCCCAGGCGATCTCGGCCAGTTGGCTTTCCATCAAGCCACGCATGGCGCGGATTTCATTCATCATGCCCGACATTTCGGCCGCAGCGCTGTCCTTGGCCTGATTCATGGCTTGCATCATCATGGACGACATTTGCGAGGCCATCATCGACATGTCGAACGATTCGGGCTGGACGGCGTAGGCCGGGGCCGGGGTCGGCGCGACGCGGCGGTTGGCGTAGGTTTCCGGCGGGATCGACAGGGATGGGCGCGGCTGGGCCATTTCGGACTCCGGGGCCGGCGAGGAAATCGAAGCGACGTCATCGCTGGCGAGGGCGAGGATTTCGACCACGCCATCGACGGGACGGTTGGACAGGATGACGGCGTCGGGTCCGAGCGCTTCGCGTACTTTACGCAGTGCGTCGCGTGATGTTGCAGCCGTAAATTTTTTGACATTCATCGCCAACTCCTGGGGTTCCTGCCGGGTGCTCACATGAGCACTGACAGGGTCCATTATTGACGATGCAGGATGGAAACGATCTGGGGAGGAGGATGGGAAAAGGGGTTCATTTCGGTCGCGTCGTTCCCGCGCTGAGCAAACCGCCGCTCCCCGCCGTCGTTCCCGGCATTGCCGGAACCGACTTCCCGCGCAGGCGGGAACCCAAGTACGCGTAATCTCCCACACCATTGAGCCAGGGCAGAAACCAGCACTTGTAACAGCCCACCATGAATGCCATGGAAAAGCACAGCTATGTCTATATCCTTGCCAGCGATCCGTACGGCACCTTGTACACGGGCGTGACATCGGACCTGGTGAAGCGTATCTGGCAACATCGTAGCGCCCTTGCCGAGGGTTTCACAAAGCGCTATCGGGTGGACAAGCTGGTCTGGTATGAAATGCACTTTGATATCATGGAAGCGATCAAGCGCGAGAAGCAGATCAAGAAGTGGCGGCGCAACTGGAAAGTCAATCTGGTGCAGGCCGAAAATCCGACATGGCGGGATTTGTACCTGGACTTCACTGCGGACTGAAGAGACGGTCAGAGGTTAACACCTCTACACTTAGCTCCGTCGTTCCCGCGCAGGCGGGAACCCAAGTTCGTTCCGTCGCCAGCGGCTGAGCGAAAAACTTGGGTTCCCGCCTTCGCGGGAACGACGGGGTAAGGGCCGCAATAACTTTCTTCGTTACTGCGCACCCACCAAATTCGTCACATGAATCGTCTTGGTCTCCGGAATCTCATTGTGCGACAGCACCTTCAATTGCGGCAACGCGCGGCGCAGGAATTTCGACAACAAGGCCCGTAACGGACCCGGCACCAGCAACACCGGCGTCAAACCCATCTGCTCCTGCTGCGCCGCCGCCGCACCGGCCTGCTGCGCAATCGTATCGGCCAAACCCGGCTCGATCCCGGCGCCATCGCCACCGGCGCCCAGCGCCTGCATCAACAAGCGCTCAAGCCGGTTATCCAGGGTCATCACCGACAACTCATTCGTGCCAGGGAACAACTGCTGCACAATCGCCCGGCCCAGCGCAATGCGCACCACGGCGGTCAGCTCGGCCGGATCCTGGGTTTGCGTCGCATACTCGGCCAGGGTCTCGATCACGGTCCGCATATCACGGATGTGCACGCCTTCGACCAACAGATTCTGCAACACTTTCTGCAGGGTCGACAGCGACACCAGCTTCGGCACCAGGTCTTCCACCAGCTTCGGCGTTTCCTTGGCCAGGTGGTCGAGCAGGGCCTGCACTTCCGCACGGCCGAGCAACTCCGACGCGTGCGTGGTGATCAAATGGTTCAGGTGCGTCGCCACCACGGTACCGGCATCGACCACCGTGTAGCCCATGCTCTGCGCTTCGTCGCGCAGCCCGGCATCGATCCACACCGCCGGCAGGCCGAAGGCCGGATCGGTGGTCACCAGGCCCGCCAGGCTGCCGCTGGCCATGCCCGGATTGATCGCCAGGAACTGGCCGTTCATCGACTCGCCGCTACCCACTTCCACGCCCTTGAGGGTGATGCGGTAAGCCGACGGTTTCAGTTCCAGATTGTCGCGGATGTGCACCGGCGGCGCCAGGAAACCGACTTCCTGCGCGAATTTCTTGCGAATCCCTTTGATGCGCTTGAGCAGCTCGCCGCCCTGGGTCTTGTCGACCAGCGGAATCAAACGATACCCCACTTCCAGCCCCAGGGTATCGACCGGCATGATGTCTTGCCAGCTGGCCTCTTCCTGCTCGGTTGGGGCCGGCGGCGCCGGTGCTTCGATTTCTTCCGGCGGCGGCGCCTTGGCCTTCTTGTTGATCAGATAGGCAGTGCCGCCCAGCGCACCGGCCAGCAGCAGGAACACCATGTTCGGCATGCCAGGAATCAAGCCCATGCCGCCGATGATCGCAGCGGTGATGTACAGCACTTCCGGCTTGGCGAACAACTGGCGCACCAGCTGGGTGCCGATGTCCTGGTCGCTGGCCACGCGCGAGACCACGATACCGGCTGCGGTCGAGATGATCAGCGAGGGAATCTGCGCCACCAGGCCGTCACCGATGGCCAGCAGGGTGTAGGTCTTGGCCGCTTCGCCAAAGGGCATGTCGTGCTGCAAGATACCGACCAGCAAGCCGCCGATCACGTTGATCACGGTCACCATGATGCCGGCCACTGCGTCGCCGCGCACGTATTTCGAGGCGCCGTCCATGGCGCCGTAGAACTCGGCTTCCTGGGCGACTTCGGTACGGCGGCGGCGCGCTTCGTCTTCGGCGATCAGGCCGGCGTTGAGGTCGGCGTCGATCGCCATCTGTTTACCAGGCATCGCGTCCAGGGCGAAACGCGCACCCACTTCGGCGATCCGGCCGGCACCCTTGGTGACGACGGTAAAGTTAATGATGGTCAGAATGATAAACACGACGATACCGACCGTGTAGTTGCCACCGATCAGGAAGTGACCGAAGGCTTCAATCACTTTACCGGCCGCCGCGCCACCGGTGTGGCCTTCGGTCAGCACGATACGGGTCGAGGCCACGTTGAGCGACAGGCGCAGCATGGTCGACACCAGCAGGATGGTCGGGAAGGCCATGAAGTCGAGCGGCTTGACCGTGTACAGGCTGGTCAGCAGCACGATCACCGACAGGGCGATGTTGAAGCTGAAGAACACGTCCAGCACGAACGCCGGCAAGGGCAGGATCATCATCATCAAGAGCATGATGATGATGGCCGGAGCCGCCAGGGCGTTGCCGCCGCCTTTCATTCCACGCAACCAGGGGGGCATATTCAGGCGGTTCATGGTGTGGCTCCGTTCTTCGGTTCAGGTGTGGTTTGCGATGCCGGGTCGTGCGGGTCGAGCTCGGGTGGTACGCGCAGCCTGGTCGGCCGGTCGGGGTAGGTTCCGCCATCCTTCTTGTAGGCGCGCAACTGGAATACATACGCCAGCACTTCCGCCACCGCCGAGTACAGCGCTTCCGGGATCTCGTCGCCGATCTCGGTATGCTTGTGCAGCGCACGCGCCAGCGCCGGCGCTTCCAGCATGGCCACCTTGTTTTCCTTGGCCAGTTCGCGAATCTTGGCCGCCACTTCATCGGCACCCTTGGCCACCACGCGCGGCGCGCCGCGCTGGCCGTCGGCGTACTTGAGCGCCACCGCGTAGTGGGTCGGGTTGGTCACGACCACATCGGCGGTCGGCACGTCGGCCATCATGCGGCGCTGCGACATTTCGCGCTGCATCTGGCGGATCTTGCCTTTCATCTGGGGATTGCCGTCCGACTCTTTCGCTTCCTGGATCATTTCCTGGCGCGTCATCTTGAGCTTGTTCGCGTAATGCCAGATCTGGTATGGACCGTCGATCGCGGCCACGATGCCCAGGCCGCCGACGATGAACAGGAACGCCGAGCCGATCAGGTCGACCATGTGCGCGCTGCCGCTTTTCAGGGGCTCGACGGCCAGGCCGATGACGGCGTCTTTCTGGCTCATCACGACCATCCAGGCCACCGTGCCCACCACGATGGTCTTGACAATGGCCTTGAGCAGCTCGACCAGGGCGTTGGTGGAAACCATATTGCTCAAGCCCCGGACCGGGTTCAGCTTGTTGAAATTAGGCATGAACGACTTGCTGCTGAACAGCCAGCCGCCGATCAGCAGGGGCGACGCGAGCGCCACGACCATCACGGCGAACGCCAGCGGCAGGCAGGCCAGCAAGACCTGGGCGATATCGCTGGCCACGCGCATGATCATCACGTTCGGGTTGAGGATTTGCTCGCGGTCCATGGACATGCCAGAGACCATGGTCGCATTGAGCTGGCGCACGATGCCGGCGCCGAAGAACCACAGGGTGCAGCCAGCCGTCATCAGGACAGTAAACGTTGCCACTTCACGCGATCGGGGCACGTCGCCTTCTTCACGCGCCTGCTCCAATCGCTTGGGTGACGCTGCTTCTGTCTTTTCTGCGTCGCTACTGTCTGACATGCCAGGCTCCCGTTAACAGATGCCATTATTCGCGATATTGCTCTGAAGCTATCTAGCGATTAGGACGGCAAACAGGGCTCAATTCGGACGGTGTCAGGCGAACAGGGCTATGGAACAGGCTCTCGTATAATCAAAAAATATCAACTTCTACACGAAAATCATGAATTCGATGGTCCCACCCGATCCCCAGGAAGCACTGGTCGACGCCGACCTCAAGGAGGATGGCGACTTTTCCGACATGCTCAGCGAGCAGCGCATCCTGCTGCCGGGGGCGCAGATGCTGACCGCGTTCCTGATCATCCTGCCGTTCAACGGCGGCTTCAAGCAGATCGTGCAGGCAGAGAAAATCGTGTTCCTGGCGACCTTCGTGCTGGCGCTGACCAGTTTAGTGTTGTTGAGTGCGCCGGCGATCCAGCACAGGCTGATGCGCCCGCTCAATGACCGGGCCCGCTTCAAGCAGGTGGCGACACGGCAGATCGTGGCCGGCGCGTTTTCGCTGGCGATCGCGCTAATCCTGGCCACCAACCTGGTGATGTCGGAAGTGTTCGGGCACATGGTCGGGCTGGTCATGGCGGGCGGGATCGCCACCTTCATCCTGTGCTTATGGTGGCTGTTGCCAGCCTATTTGAAGCGGATGCACGGGTATTGAAGGGTATTAGCGAGTATTAGCGTGCTTTCCGGGCCTCGGCCTGCTTGAGCTCCTGATCGATCGCTCCGAAGATCGACTTGCCTGCCGCGTCAAACATCTCGATCCTGATCGTGTCGCCAAACAGCATGAACGGCGTGCTTGAAACGCCATCGGCGATCATCTCCAGCGCGCGCTTCTCGGCAATGCAGGAGTAGCCGCGCTTGGCATCCTTGTTCGACACCGTTCCGGACCCGAGAATCGTTCCGGCACGCGCATTGCGTGTTTTACACAAATGTGCCAGCAGTTGAGCGAAGTTGAATACCATATCGACACCGGCGTGCGGCTGGCCGACCAGCTTGCCGTTCCAGGTCGAGCGCAGCGGCAAATGCACCTTGGCGTCCTGCCAAGCCTCACCCAGTTCATCGGGCGTGACCGCCACTGGCGAAAACGCCGATGCCGGCTTGGACTGCAAAAACCCGAAACCCTTGCCCAGTTCGGCCGGAATCAAGTTACGCAGCGAAACATCATTGACCAGCAGTAGCAGGCGAATCTGGTCGAACGCCTGGTGCGGCGTGCTGCCCATCGGTACATCGCCCGTGATCACGGCCACCTCGGCCTCGAAATCGATGCCCCACTCTTCATGCGCCAGCACGATCGGGTCGGTCGGCCCGAGAAAATCGTCGCTGCCGCCCTGGTACATCAGGGGATCTTCCCAGAACGAGGCAGGCATCTCGGCATTGCGCGCCTTTCTCACCAGCTCGACGTGATTGACATACGCCGAGCCATCGACCCACTGGAACGCGCGCGGCAGCGGCGCCATGCACTTGGCGGGATCGAAATCGAAGCCGCGCGAGGTGCGCCCGCCATTGAGCAGAAGGTACAGCTCATTGAGCTGGGGCGCGATGAAGGCCCAGTCGTCCAGCGCCGCCTGCAGCGTGGGCGCGATGCCATCGGCCACGTGCGCCGTTTTCAGGTCGCGCGCGACCACCACCAGCTGGCCATCGCGGCTACCGTCCTTGAGCGTGGCTAATTTCATACGGTTACATAGGGCGACATCAAGCCGGCACCAGCAAGTCCCGCTGGGCCTGGTCCAGGTAGCACCATTCACCCTCGGCCAGGCCGAGCGATTCCAGGGTCAGCTGGCCGATGGCGGACCGGTGCAGCGCACTGCAATGGTTGCCGGCTGCGGCCAGCATGCGTTTGACCTGGTGATACTTGCCTTGTTCCAGCACGATTTCGAGCTGGTGCTCGCCGCGCTGCACACAACTGAGCGCCGCCAGGGGCGCCGGCTCGTCATGCAGTTTGACGCCGGACAGAAGTTGTGCAATCAGTTCAGGCGTGACGCTGTCCTGCGTAGTGGCCTGATATATCTTGGGCACGTGCCGTTTGGGCGAGGACTGGGTGTGGATGAACGGGCCATCGTCGGACATCAGCAACATGCCGGTGGTGTCGTGGTCGAGCCGTCCGACCGGTTGCACGTCGCGCCAGGTGAATTGTTCAGGCAGCAAGATCAGTACGCCCGGATGGTGGCTCGGCTTGCGCGAACACTCGACGTTGACGGGTTTATGCAGCGCGATGTACACATGTTCGCGGTAAACCCACTCGTCGTCGAAGATCGTCATGACTAGGCCATCGGTCTCGATCGCGGTCTTGTAGTCGGTGTGCGGGGCGCCGTTGATGACGATTTCGCCATCGTCGATCAGGGTGCGGCAATATTTGCGTGTGCCGAATCCCTGCGATTGCAGGATGCGGTCCAAGGATAATTTACTCATGGGCGAGACTTTACCAGATGCGCTCCCCTGGGGATAGGAATCGGCCTACTCGGTTGTAGGAGAAAATGCCGAACGGCGCGAATTACGGAAGAGCCATTACGCATCTTTGACACAGATCAAGAGTGACGAGAGTCCGATTGTTACACTGAAACTTCAGTAGGAATCGGCCTAACGCCACCTGCCAATGCTTAGGGCACCATTAGGATAACTGAACAGTACAAACATGATGAGGACCAGGATGCGCACCATTACTAACGCCGCGACGCAATTGGACAACACCGACTTCCTGGAATCGGCTGCCGACAATCTCCCCGACAATCCGCTGGCGCAGTCGGCGCTGGAAACGACGCGTGACGCGATTGCGCGCTGGACCGGCGGCATCCACCTGCCGCGCATGCTGGTGCCGGGCATGGTGCGCGTGTCGCCGCAGGCGCGCTGGTACGCCCAGGCCAACCAGGGCTTCCAGGACTGGCTCAGCCAGGGTGGTTTTCAAGGTGTCGAGGGCGATGCGGCTGGCGCCGGGCTGGCCGATGCGGGCCTGCGCGCCGATTGCGCTGGCCACCTTGCGCTTGATGTTGCGTCGTCGGAGCAGATGGGCGACCGGCTGCGCACGGTGGATGCTGAAAACAGCGATTTTTTCCTGGATTAATGCGATCTCATCGTCCTGCAATGGCGGACGATGACGCGAGCGGCTTCACACGGCCGTTCGCGCTAGCGAAACGCGCATCGAAACGCGCATCGAAACGCGCATCGAAACGCGCATCGAAACGCGCATCGAAACCTGGCTGAATAAACATCGGTGGGAATACATCGGCTCAATACAGCGGCTGGATGGAAAACGACGGCTGTTACGCCGCCGTTCCCATGTCCCCATGCGAGGACGTCATGCGAGGAATTGTAATTCTCTCTGTACCGCATCATGATGCGGTTAGTAGTTCATTTCAAACAATATTCTGCCAACACACGCTTTACTTTTTATATCGGCCTCCCATGGAAAGAACTACAGGTCTAATATAGAACACCTGTCCGAACTTTCAAGGAAAATATTCAAAATCAATCTCAACGCAACACCGGCCGGGCCGATGGCCCCAGCGTTTTGACCATGCCAGCGCCCACCGAAGCGCCGAATTTTTTCAGCACCCGCTCCGGCAAACCTTCATGCGCCGTGTAGTCGACAATGTCTTCCGCCTTGACCACGTCGCGCGCGGTCGTCTCGACCGTGCCAAAACCATCGGCCAGGCCCATGTCGACGGCCCTGGCGCCGCTCCAGAACAGGCCCGAAAAAGTCTCGGGCGTCTCTTTCAGGCGCTTGCCGCGACCGGTGCGCACCACGGAGATGAATTGCTGGTGGATTTCGTTGAGCATGGCCTGGGCATGCGCCTTGTGCTTGTCCGATTGCGGGCTGAAAGGATCGAGGAAGCCCTTGTTCTCGCCGGCGGTGAGCAAACGCCGCTCGACCCCGAGTTTATCCATGGTGCCGGTAAAGCCGAAACCGTCCATCAGCACGCCGACCGAACCGACAATACTGGCCTTGTTAACAAAGATCTTATCGGCCGCCGCCGCGATGTAATAACCGCCCGAGGCGCAGATTTCATCGACCACCACGTACACCGGCTTGGCCGGATACGCCTGTTTCAGGCGCAGGATCTCATCGACGATATTGCCCGCCTGGACCGGGCTGCCGCCCGGACTGTTAATGCGCAGGACCACCGCCACCGAGCCGGCGTCGGCAAATGCCTTGTTCAAGGAGGGGATCACCACATCGGCCGATCCGCTGCCTTCCGATTCGATGCTGCCGTCGATTTCGATCAGGGCGGTATGACGTCCCAGCGTTTCCATGTCGGAACCGCTGAAATCGAAATCGAAAAACGCCCACAGCGCGAAAAATGCCAGCCCCAGGAATGTCAGCTTGAAGAAAATCCCCCAGCGGCGCGTGGCGCGCTGTTCGCGCACCGTGGCAAAAACCAGCTTTTCCAGGGTCTCGCGCTCCCAATTGCCGGTGGTCGGCGCCGCTGCCGGCATGTTGTCCTTGGCATCGCCGAAAGTGTTGTCGGTCATAAATCGCTTTACGTAAGTGGTTTCCGGTGTGTGTTGCCGCCTGCTCAGGGCGCGGGCGGCTTGATGAACTCGTCGGGATGCCAGTAAATCTGTCCGTCTTGCTCGCGCACGCCGATCGGGCGCAGGCGTCCACCCTTGCACGGTCCGCCGGCGCAAAAGCCGCTCTCGGGAACGTAGATGGCGCCGTGGGTCGAGCACATCAGGTACACGCCGCTGGACTCGAAGAACTCGCCTTCGGCCCAGTCCAGCTCGATCGGCACGTGGGCGCAGCGGTTCAGGTAGGCATACACCGTTCCCTTGTGCCGCACCACGAAGCCGGTGGCCTTGTCGCCAAAGGCGACGACGCCAAAGCGCACCCCGCGCCCGCCTTCGAGCACCTGGTCGGACGTACAGACCAGTACCTCGCCTGGCTCGCCCATCATGCGTTCTCGCTCAGCCAGGTGCGCAGCTGGGCCACCGTTTCAGCCGAGTAGACCGGGTTGCAGGCGCTTAGCTGCTCGTGCGGATGGGCGCCGTACTGCACGGCGATCGCGGCCGCGCCGGCGTTATTTGCCATGAGTAAGTCGTGCGTGGTGTCGCCAATCATCACCGTGCGCTTGAGGTCCTGCCCCAGTTCACGCGTCAGTTCCTGCAGCATGGCCGGGTGCGGCTTGGAGAATGTCTCATCGGCGCAACGGGTGGCGTCGAACAGCGACAGCAGCCCGACCGCATTCAGGGAACGATTCAGGCCCACCCGGCTTTTGCCGGTGGCCACTGCCAAAAAGTAAGCTTCCTGCGAAAGTTCGGTCAACATCTCGCGAACGCCGTCGAACAGCACCAGTTCGTGGTCTTTCGATAAAAAATGAAAACGGTAACGCTCGACCATGCGCGGGTAAAAAGCGGGATCGATATTCGGCATCACGGCCTGCATCGCTTCGTGCAAGCCCAGGCCGATGACGTGCGAGGCGGCGTCGTCGCGCGGGATCGGCAAGCCGAGGTCCTTGGCGGCGGCCTGGATGCACTTGACGATGGTGGACGTGCTGTCCATCAAGGTTCCGTCCCAGTCGAAAACGATCAGATCAAATTGCTTGCGTGCCATGTATTGCGGCCGCTTGTGGCGGCCGGCTCCTTCCAGGATTGATCAACGCGCAGTTAACGCGGTGCTGTATTCAGCGGTTTCCCCAAGCTTACCAAGAAACGTTCGCATTCTGCGGGCAAGGGCGCATTTATCGTCACATCCTTGCCGGTTTCCGGATGGGTAAACGTGATTTGATGCGCGTGCAGGAACATCCGCTTGAGCGCGCCACGGCTGGCATCGGCCTTGAGCAACACACGGTTCAAGGCAAAATCGCCGTATTTGTCGTCGCCAAGGATGGGAAAGCCCGACGAAGCCAGATGAACGCGAATCTGGTGGGTGCGCCCGGTTTTCAGCTCGGCTTCGAGCAGGGCGAACTTGTCGAACTTGCGCAGCAGGCTGAACACGGTATGCGATTCCATGCCGCCGGCCTGCACGCACACGCGCCGTTCACCGTCGGCGGTGGTGTACTTGTGCAAGGGCAGCTTGATATGCTGGCGCGCGTTTTTCCAGTCGCCGTAGACCATGGTCAGGTAGCGCTTGTCGGTCAGGCCGTCGCGCATCTGCTCGTGCAGGTTGGTGAGGGCCGAACGCTTTTTGGCCAGCAACAACAAACCCGAGGTTTCGCGGTCGAGCCGGTGCACCAGTTCCAGGAACTTGGCGTCCGGCCGGGCCGCGCGCAACTGTTCGATCACGCCATACGACACGCCCGAGCCGCCATGCACCGCCACGCCGCAAGGCTTGTCGATAATAAGCAGGTGCGCATCTTCGAACAGGATGGGGAACTCGGCGCCCGGCACCACGGCGGTCGATTTCTCGGCCACGCGCACCGGCGGAATGCGCACCACGTCGCCGCTTTCGAGCCGGTACAACTGGTCGATGCGGCCCTTGTTGACGCGCACCTCGCCCGAGCGCAGGATGCGGTAAATATGGCTTTTTGGTACGCCCTTGCAGACCCGCAACAAGTAGTTGTCGATCCGCTGTCCGGCTTCTTCTTCAGTGATTGTGACAAATTGGGCTTGAACGGGGGCCTGTGATGAAGGGGGAACAACATCGTTTTGCATCTTCATTTGCTCTGTCTTCCCAGAAATTCTCTCTAAGTCCTTCATTTTGAATATATAATCGACAGGCGGCGGTCAAACCTCTGCTGGTGTAAGAATTAAAACGATATTTTACACAGGGGCGTCTCCATCGGCCCCGCCAAATTGCAAATTCGATGGAAAAAATGTGTACGCACATCCCGGCGCGAATCAAGGTTGCACCGTTGTTGTAATCGGATAACGCGCAAGGCTGCGGAATGGATTGTTTGGAATTGTAAGGATAAGTACTGGCAAGCTGTCCCCCGGGGCCAGCTCGCCGGATGATGGCGTCGATAACGCTTGTCGTTTTCGCCCGACCCGAAGTAAGCCTCATCCTGAAGGCTTGAGAATTAGGGCTGGTGTTTAAGCCCCGTATCGAAGTCTTAGTATGTTCGCTGGCGACGGTCTGGCTCACTGATTTCGCTCGGCCTGGCTTTGTCTGTACCCCGCATAATCCGGGGCTGCTGCAGCTGAAGTTGCAGGCGATGCGTCACTCGGCATGTCGATCGACCCCACCGCGCCCTGTTGCGGCCGTGACGCTTTGCGTCGCTGCGCCGTGCGAAAAGGCATACCCACCCTCCACTTCCCTTCCCGCGTACATCCCCTGTACTTTTCGCCGCCCTGCGCACAGCGCAAGGTGGCACTGGAACGGCCCCCGGGTCGCGGAGTCAATAAAAATGAAACGCATGTTGTTTAACGCTACGCAGCAGGAAGAACTGCGCGTAGCGATTGTCGACGGTCAGAAACTGATCGACATCGATATCGAGACCGCCGGTCGCGAACAGCGCAAGTCGAATATCTACAAGGGCGTGATTACCCGGATCGAACCGTCGCTCGAAGCCTGCTTCGTCAGCTACGGCGAAGACCGCCACGGTTTCCTGCCATTCAAGGAAGTCGCCCGCACCTATTTCCGCGAAGGCGTCGATGTCCGTACCGCCTCGGTCAAGGAAGCGCTGCGCGAAGGCCAGGAAATCATGGTCCAGGTCGAGAAAGAAGAACGCGGCAACAAGGGCGCGGCCCTGACCTCCTTCGTCTCCCTGGCCGGCCGTTATCTGGTCCTGATGCCGAATAACCCGCGTGGCGGCGGCGTCTCGCGCCGGGTCGAAGGCGAAGAACGCCAGGAACTGCGCGAAACGATGGATAAGCTGGATCTGCCGCAGGGCATGTCGGTGATTGCCCGTACCGCCGGCATCGGCCGCAATGTCGAAGAACTGCAGTGGGACTTGAATTACCTGATGCAACTGTGGCGCGCGATCGAAGGCGCCGGCAAGTCGGCCAGCGGCGCCTTCCTGATCTACCAGGAATCGTCGCTCGTGATCCGCGCGATCCGCGACTACTTCCAGCCCGATATCGGCGAGATCCTGATCGATACCGACGATATCTACGAACAAGCGCACCAGTTCATGCGCCACGTGATGCCCGACATGATCCACCGGGTCAAGCGTTACAGCGACGATGTACCGCTGTTTTCGCGCTTCCAGATCGAACACCAGATCGAAACGGCGTATTCGCGCACCGTGCCCCTGCCTTCCGGCGGCGCGATCGTCATCGACCACACCGAAGCGCTCGTTTCCGTCGACGTCAACTCAGCCCGCGCCACCCGCGGCGCCGACATCGAAACGACGGCATTCAATACCAACTGCGAAGCGGCCGAAGAAGTAGCACGCCAGCTGCGCCTGCGCGACCTTGGCGGCCTGATCGTCATCGACTTCATCGACATGGAAGTGGCGAAGAACCAGCGCGAAGTCGAAACCCGCCTCAAGGATGCCCTGCACCATGACCGCGCACGCGTTCAGATGGGCAAGATTTCCCGTTTCGGCCTGATGGAACTGTCGCGCCAGCGCCTGCGCCCTTCGCTGTCCGAAGGCTCGCACGTGACATGCCCGCGCTGCTCCGGCACCGGCCACATCCGCGATACCGAATCGTCCGCCCTGCAGGTGCTGCGCATCATCCAGGAAGAGGCGATGAAGGAAAATTCGGCCACCATCCACGTGCAGGTGCCGGTCGACGTTGCCGCTTTTTTGCTCAATGAAAAGCGTGGCGAAGTGCTCAAGATCGAGAACCGCCACCGCATCAGCGTGATCCTGATCCCGAACAAGCACCTCGACACGCCGCACTACAAGCTCGAACGCATCAAGCACGACGATCCGCGCCTCGAAGACAGCCAGGCCAGCTACAACCTGGCCGAAGAAGCTGAAACCGACATGGCTTACAGCAAGCGCCAGAAGGAAGAAGTCAAGCCGCGCCAGGAAGCCGTGGTCAAGACCATCACCCCGGACCAGCCTGCCCCGGTGGTGGACCGCTCCGAAGTGCTCAAGCCGGTCGCCCCGCCAGTCCAGGCGCCGGTGCTGACCGCGCCCGAGGAAGAAGGTTTCATGGCCAAGATCATGAATTTCTTCTTCAAGAAGGAAGCACCCGCCATCGTCGCCCCGGCACCTGTGGCCCCGGCCAAGCCGGCCGCGGCCCCTGCCGGTCGCGAAGACCGCAATGGCCGTGGTCCGCGCGCCCGCACCCGTGGCGGCAAGCCGGACGGCCGTCCCGAGCGCGAGCCGGGTAAGTCTGCCGCACTGGAAGAAGCCGGCAAGCCGGGCGAGGCCGACAAGGCCGCCCGTCCGCCGCGTCCTCCACGGCCACCGCGCGAGCCGCGTGAACCGCAAGTCGACTCCGCCGGCGTTCCAGTGGCGCCGCGCGGCGAACGTGCCGAGCGCCCTGAGCGTGGCGAACGGCCGGAACGCGCCGAGCGCGCCCCGCGTCCACCGCGCGAGCGCGCCGACTACCGCACCCCGGTAGCCGAAGCGAAAACCGATGAACTGGCCAGCGCGCCAGTCGTGGCCGCCGCAGCCGCAGTCAATGTAACCGTACCGCAAGGCGATGAAGAAGCCGCCGTGCCGAAAATGATCACCACGATCGGCCCGAACGGTGAAGAAATCGAAGTCGAAGCCGGTGGCGATGAGCCGCGCCGTCGTCGTCGTCGTGGCGGCCGCAACCGCAATCGCCGCGACCGCGACCAGGCCGAGGGCATGGACGGCGAAGACGGCGACGTTGTCAACGAAGCGAGTTTCACCGTCGAACCAGCGCCAGCGGACGCAGACGTGTCTTTCGACAAGGTTGCAGCGCCGGTGTTCGAAGCGGCTGAGCCTGTCGTGCAGCTTGCCGCAGCCCAGCCGGTCGTTGTCGAAGCTGCCGCGCCAGTAGCAGCCTCGGAAGCCGAAGCCGCGCCTGAGCCTGTGTCGGAATACGTCGTCGCGCCAGCGCCGGTGGAAGCCGCAGCACCAGTCGAAGCCGCAGCGGCTCCAGCCGTGGTAGTGGAAGCGGCGCCTGCGCCTGCGCCTGCCGAGCCGGCTCCAGTGGCCGAGGTGGTCGCCGAAGCGCCAGAAGCTGCGCCGGAAGTTGCCCCAGTACGTGAAGAAATCGTACCTGCAACCATGTTCACGCCAGCCGAACCGGTTGCCGAAGTTGCCGAAGTTGCCCCGGTACGTGAAGAAATCGTGCCTGCAACGATGTTCACCCCGGCCGAGCCGGTCGCCGAGGAAGCCGCTGCCGAGCCAGCACCTGCGCCTGTGGCGGCTCCGGCACCAGTGGCCGCTCCGGCACCCGAGCCTGTGGCAGTGGCGGAACCTGCACCGGCGCCAGTAGCGCCAGCGCCAGTGGCCGCAACACCGGTTGCCGACCTGACCGAGATCCTCGGTTCGGCCGGCCTCACCCTGGCAGCGACCGATCCTGAAAAGCTGCGCGCAGCCCGGGAAGCGGCCGCCAGCGCAGCGCCACCGGTGCGCGTGCCACGCGAGCGCAAGCCGCTGCCGCCGCAAGTCGATGAGCCGCTGGTCCAGGTGGACACCAGCCGCCAGTAATCACGCGGTCACATAAAAAAGGGAAGCTTCGGCTTCCCTTTTTTATGCCGTAACGTCACGTAGCGAGACAAATAATGACCCTGCCCGCCGACACCCGTCCCGATTCCGTCACCTTGCGCGTCGCCTTCTGGTACTGGCTCAAACTCGGCTTCATCAGCTTTGGCGGCCCGGCCGGCCAGATCGCGCTGATGCACACCGAACTGGTCGAGCGGCGCCGCTGGATCTCCGAACAGCGCTTCCTGCACGCGCTCAACTACTGCATGCTGCTGCCCGGCCCCGAAGCGACCCAGCTCGCCATCTACATCGGCTGGCTGATGCACAAAACGCGCGGCGGCATGCTGGCCGGGCTGCTGTTCTTCCTGCCCTCGCTGCTGATCCTGATCGTGCTGTCGTGGATCTATATGGCCTACGGCTCCCTGCCGGTGGTGGCCGGCATCCTGTACGGCATCAAGCCGGCGGTGGTGGCCGTGGTGCTGGCGGCGGCCTGGCGCATCGGCTCGCGCACCCTGAAAAACCGCACCCTGCTGGCGATCGCCGTCGCCGCTTTCCTCGCCATCGCCGTGGCCGAGGTGCCGTTCCCGCTGATCGTGCTGGCGGCGGGGGCCATCGGCATGCTCGGTGGACGGCTGCTCCCAGCCCACTTCCAGGTCGGCGGCAAGCACCCGGACAGCCGCGCGTCGTACGGCGTGGCCCTGATCGACGACGACACCCCCACGCCGGCCCACGCGCGCTTTACCTGGCCGCGCCTGGCCAGGGTGGTTCTGGGCGGGCTGGCGCTGGGCGGCGGCGTGTGGCTGCTGCTGGCATGGCGCTACGGCGCCGCCGGCGCACTGGCGCAGATGGGCTGGTTCTTCACCAAGGCCGCCTTGATGACGTTCGGCGGCGCCTACGCCGTGCTGCCCTACGTGTACCAGGGTGGTGTGGAGCACTACCAGTGGCTCAGCGCGCCCCAGATGATCGACGGCCTGGCGCTCGGCGAAACCACGCCCGGCCCCTTGATCATGATCGTCGCGTTCGTGGGCTTCGTGGGCGCCTGGAGCCACGCCATTTTCGGCGCCGGCAGCGTGCTGCTGGCCGGCGTGGCCGGCGCCTGCGTGGCCACCTTTTTCACCTTCCTGCCCTCGTTCATGTTCATCCTGGCCGGCGCCCCGCTGATCGAAGCGACGCGCGACAATGTGCGCATGACGGCGCCGCTGACCGCCATTTCGGCGGCGGTGGTGGGCGTGATCGTCAGCCTGGCGCTGTTCTTCGGGCAGCACGTGTTCGTGCGCGCCGGGCAGATCGACATTGCCGCCATCGTCATCAGCGCGGGCGCCTGCGTGGCCCTGTTCCGCTTCAAGGCCGGCACCATCAAACTGCTCGCCGCCTGTGCCGTCGCGGGCCTCGTGCTATCGTATCGGCATGGCTGAAAAAATTATCATGCTCAGCGACGGCCGCGCGCCGCCGCCGGCAATCCCCGCGCGGCTCGACGCGCCCACCGGCCTGTTGGCCGATGCGCTCGGGCGGCCCCTGCACGACCTGCGTATTTCGGTCACCGACCGCTGCAATTTCCGCTGCGTCTACTGCATGCCGAAAGAAGTGTTCGACAAGGACTACGCCTACCTGCCGCATTCCTCGCTGCTCTCGTTCGAGGAAATCACCCGCCTCGCCACCGTGTTCGTCGCCCACGGCGTCGAAAAGCTGCGCCTGACCGGAGGCGAACCGCTGCTGCGCAAGAACCTCGAACGCCTGGTCGGCATGCTAAGCAGCTTGCGCACGCCGAGCGGGCGCGCGCTCGACATCACCCTCACCACCAACGGCTCGCTGCTGGCGAAAAAAGCCCAGTCGCTGAAAGACGCGGGCCTGAACCGGGTCACCGTGTCGCTCGACTCGCTCGACGATACAACCTTCAAGCGCATGAACGATGTCGACTTCGCGGTGGCCGACGTGCTGGCCGGGATCGATTGCGCCCACGCCGTGGGCCTGGGGCCGATCAAGATCAACATGGTGGTCAAGGCCGGCATGAACGACCAGGAAATCGTGCCCATGGCGCGCCACTTCAAGGGCGGCCCGTACATCCTGCGCTTCATCGAATACATGGACGTGGGCGCGTCGAACGGCTGGAACCTGGCCGAAGTGATCCCGTCGGCCGAAGTGGCGCGCCGCATCTCGGCCGAGATGCCTTTGGCGCCGCTGCAGGCGAACTACAACGGCGAAACCGCCGCGCGCTGGCGCTATGCCGACGGCGGCGGCGAGATCGGCCTCATCTCGAGCGTAACGCAAGCGTTCTGCAAGGATTGCTCGCGCGCGCGCCTGTCGACCGAGGGCAAGCTGTACACCTGCCTGTTCGCCAGCCGTGGTCACGACCTGCGCGCCCTTCTGCGCGACGGCCGCGGCGACGCCGAAATCTCGGCCGCCGTCGGCGCCCTGTGGAACGTGCGCGCCGACCGCTATTCCGAAACCCGTACCATCAACACGAGCGGCATTGATGAACATCGAGAAAAACGCGTCGAAATGTCGTACATCGGCGGCTAAATGACACCACTTGACGATATCACCGGCTTGGTGCTGGCCGGCGGACGCGGCACCCGCATGGGCCACGTCGACAAAGGCCTGCAAGCCTTCCGTGGCGCCAGCATGGCGCAGCATGTGATGCGCCGCCTGGCGCCGCAGGTGGGTGCGCTGGCGATCAACGCCAATCAAAACCTGACGACCTACGCCGGATTCGGCGTACCGGTGTGGCCCGACCGCCTGACCGGTTTCGAAGGCCCGCTGGCCGGGCTGGCCACCGGCATGGCCCGCTGCGCCACGCCGCTACTGGTCACCGCGCCGTGCGACTCGCCGTTCCTGCCGCCCGACCTGGTGGCGCGCCTGTACCAGGCGTTGACGGCCGAGGGCGCCGACCTGGCGCTGGCCGAAACCGTGGAACCCGGCCCCGATGGCGCGCCGCGCATCCAGCCGCAACCCGTGTTCGCCCTGGTGCGCACGGCCGCCCTGTCCCGGCTCGAAGCCTACCTTGCCGGCGGCGGCCGGCGCATGGATGGCTGGTACGCCGGCATCACGGTGGCGCGCGTGCGCTTCGACGATGCCGGCGCCTTCCGCAACATCAACACGCTGGACGAACTGCGCCAGTGCGAACCAGAATAATCCCCCTACCTGCGCACACCATGACCCTGCCCACCTTGAACGACGTTACCAGCTGCCTGTCCGCCTACGATCCCGACGCCCTGCCCGTGCGCGACGCCGAGCGCATCATCCGCGACTTCATCGAACCGGTCGGCGCAATCGAGCAAGTGCCGCTGCTGGCGGCGCTGGACCGGGTCCTGGCGGCCGACATCATCTCGCCGATCAGCGTGCCGGCGCACGACAATTCGGCCATGGACGGCTATGCGCTGCGCGGGGCCGACCTGTGCGCGACCGGGCCGCTCACGCTGGCGGTGGTGGGCACCGTGTTCGCGGGCCGTCCGTCGGCCGCGCTTCCGGCCAGCGGGCAATGCGTGCGCATCATGACCGGCGGCGTCATGCCGGCCGGCTGCGACAGCGTCATTCCGCAGGAGCTGGTCGCCACCATCGGCACCGACAGCATCACCATCGCCCCGAATGTGATCCGCAGCGGCGACAACCGCCGTTTCGCCGGCGAAGACCTGATGGCCGGCAGCGCCGCCCTGCGCAAGGGTAAAGTCATCCGCCCGGCCGACCTGGGGCTGCTGGCCTCCCTGGGCATTGCCACGGTGCCGGTGGCGCGGCGCCTGCGCGTGGCGTTCTTTTCCACCGGCGACGAACTGCGTTCGATCGGCCAGCCGCTCGACCCCGGCTGCGTCTACGACAGCAACCGCTATACGCTGCACGGCATGCTCACGCGCCTGGGCTGCGAGATCGTCGACATGGGCATCGTGCGCGACGATCCGCAAGCGCTGGAAGACGCGTTGCGCCACGCCTGCGAGAACGTGGACGCCATCGTCACCTCGGGCGGCGTGTCGGTCGGCGCGGCCGACTACACGCGCGAGATCATGGCCAAACTGGGCGACGTGAGCTTCTGGAAGATCGGCATGCGCCCGGGCCGTCCGCTCGCGTTCGGACGCATCGCCTCGCACGGCCATACCGCCTTCCTCTTTGGCCTGCCCGGCAATCCGGTGGCGGTGATGGTGTCGTTCTACTTTTTCGCCCGCGACGCACTGCTGCGCATGATGGGCGCCGACGCGCCGCTGCCGCTGTTGAAGGTGCGTTCGGCCTGCGCCATCCGCAAAAAACCGGGGCGCACCGAGTACCAGCGCGCCATCCTCGCGCGCGCCGAGGATGGCGCGCAAACGGTGCGCATCACCGGCTCGCAAGGCTCCGGCATCCTGCGTTCCATGAGCGAGGCCAACTGCATGGTGATCTTGCATGATGAACAAGGAAACGTCGAGCCAGGCGATCTGGTCGATGTCATGCTGTTCGAGGGTTTGATTTAACGAATGCCACATAGTCGATGACTATATCGATGCAATATTTGCAACTTAAATTTATCTTAGCGGAAATTGATTGGCAGAAAGCATTATTTTACGTGTAATTTAGTGGCATTTCTGATAATTATGTTGTTTTCGAGTCACCCTATTTTGTCATAGCTTGTATTTATATTGCCGTGTCATCTGGGGCGTTTTCATAGGGAAATGACTTACCAACATCATTAATGGCGTTTTATTGTTATTGAAATTGCACCGTTTTTTTGAAAAACGCTTGTTAGTATTGATCTTCAGGCAAACCCATCGGGTCAGAGATCATGAAGCGCGCAAGCAGCATTACCGTCGCAAGTTACAAGGTCGCGGGGCCTATGTCGGCCTGCGTGTTGATGCTGGGAGCGGCGCTGATGCTGACGGCCGCACCATCCCAGGCGGCCGCCGCGAGCCGCGTCGCCAAGTGCGACTGGGACCGTCCCGGCGTGAACCCGTTCATGGGCGACGTGGTAGCGGCGGTGGACCGTTACCGCGACATTCCGCCGCTGGTGCGCGCGCGCCTCAAGGAGCGCATGGCCGACCGTAATTTCGACGAATTCGTCACCATCGGACGCGATTCGATCAAGGGCCAGAACTACTACGACCCCAAGATCCGCGACATGCATTTCGGCGCCGGCACGGTGTGCGGCAACGTCTCGCGCGCCGGCTGGAGCGCGCGCACCAGGCAGGCCGGATTGGTGTACTGCGAAGGCGATCACTGCATCCTGGTGCCGACCGTGTGCCGCAACGTGAGCCGCATTCACCGCCTGGGCACCAGCGGGCCGTCCCGGGGTCGCCCTGGAACCGGTGGGCCGGGCTCGTCGACCTCCTTGGCCGACGAGCCGGCGCCGCCCGAAAGCGAACTGGACATCGCGCCGCGCGGCGGCAGCGCCACGACCAAGCCGGTGGTGCCGGAGCGGGCGCCAGCCACGCCGCCGGGCTCGATCGCCTATCAGGGCGAAATTCCCGTGACGCCGATCGGCACCGGTGGGTTCGGGCCGCCGTTCAGGGACGGGCCGACGACTGGCATCGACCTCACGCCGGTTCCCGAGACCAACGTGCCGGCGGTGCCGGTGCCCGAACCGGGACAGTCGATGATGATGGGACTGGGGTTGGTGGCGGTGATGAGTGCCGCCAGGCGCCGTTTGCGCACCCGCTAACCTCCAAGCCGTCTTTCCCGCGCAGGCGGGAAAGACGGTTTGGAGGTTAGCGCTGAGGGATACGCGCTACGTTCTACGCCTCGCTATCCAGATCCGGCCCCAGCATCAACTGCGCCGCCTCGCTCGGCAGCGCCTCCACCGATTTCAGCTTGCGCGCCATCTGGCGACTGCGCACTTCGGCGCTCTCGATATTCTTGGCCGCCTTTTCCAAGGTCAGCTTGGTCTGCGTGAGCACATCGCCGAACTTGGTAAATTCGGTCTTCACCGCCCCCAGCACCTGCCACACTTCCGACGAGCGCTTTTCCAGCGCCAGCGTACGGAATCCCATCTGCAAACTGTTCAGGATCGCCGACAAGGTCGACGGCCCCGCGATCGACACGCGCAAGGTGCGTTGCAAATCGTCGGCCAAGCCCGGCCGGCGCATCACCTCCGCATACAGCCCCTCGGTCGGCAGGAACAAAATCGCAAAATCGGTCGTCAACGGCGGCGACACGTATTTGTCGCAGATGGTCTTCGCTTCCAGCCGCACCGCCCGTTCGAGCTCGCGCCCGGCCAGCGCCACGCCATCGGCGTCGGCCCGGTCGGCCGCATCGAGCAGCCGTTCGTACTGCTCCTTGGGGAACTTGGCGTCGATCGGCATCCACACCGGCACGCCGCCATCGACATGACCGGGCAGCTTGATCGCAAACTCGACCCGCGCCCCGGTGCCGGGAATGGTCTCGACGTTCTTCGCATACTGGTCCACCGTCAGCACCTGTTCGAGCAGCATTTCAAGCTGCACTTCGCCCCAGGTACCGCGCGTCTTGACATTGGTGAGCACCCGTTTCAGGTCGCCCACGCCAATGGCCAGCTGCTGCATCTCGCCCAGCCCCTGGTGCACCCGCTCCAGGCGCTCGGAGACCTGGCGGAACGATTCGGACAGGCGCGTCTCGAGCGTCGCATGCAGCTTCTCGTCGACCGTCTTGCGCATTTCTTCCAGGCGCGCGCCGTTATCGTTCTGCAGGTCGCGGATCTTCGCTTCCAGGGTCGAGCGCACTTCCAGCATGCGCTGCGCGTTCGACTCGGTCAGCGCCGACAAGGTCTGGTGCATGGTGTCGGCAAAACGCTTGAGCGTGGCCGACTGCTCTTCGCGCCCGCTGATGCTGGCCAGGTGAATCTGCTGGCGCATGCTGTCGAGCTGCTGCACGGTGGCACCGTGATATTGCGCGAGGCTGGCGCCGATGTCCTGGCGCGTGCCTTGCGCCCCGGCCTGCAGTTCCAGGCGCAGCTCGCGTTCCAGCCGCTCTAACTGCAGCTTGTCCGATTGCGCGCCGGCGTCACCATTGCCGCGCGCGCGCAGCAGCATGAGCGCCTGCAAAATGATGATGACGACCGCCAGCGCGGCCAGGATCAGGAATTCGGTCTGGTTCATGGGATCAATCGGACATCAACCTGGCTGGTTGCGCATCCAGTCGGCGGTCTGGTAGAACGACTCCATCAGGCGCAGGCGCAATGCTTCGTCGATGCCGATATCTTCCATCGCCCACGCCATCGCTCGCAGCCATTGATCGCGTTCGCTGCTGCCGATGGCAAACGGCAGGTGGCGCGCACGCAGGCGCGGGTGGCCGTACTGTTCGACAAACAGGTCGGGCCCGCCCAGCCAGCCGCTCAGGAACATGAACAGCTTGTCGCGCGAGCCTTCCATGGACGGCGGATGCAGCGCGCGGATGCCGGCGAACTCGGGTTCGAGTTCCATCAGGTCGTAGAAGCGGTCGACCATCTCGCGCACGCGCGCTTCGCCACCGATGACGTCATACAGGGTTTGTGGTTCACTCATGCCGCCATGATAGCGCAGCATGCGCGACGCTGTCAGACCAGTGTGAGGCGGCGCGGGCGCCGTGTCGACGGCCAGCTGTCCATCCCGACCTCCAGGCGCATGTCGGCGCAGGCCGCGAGCAGGCGCGCGCACTGCGCATCGGTCAAAGCGCTATTGAGCGTGAGGCGCACCAGCGAGCGGTTCTTGGCGGTGGCCGGGGCGCAGAACACGGCGCCGTAGATCCCGCGCTTTTCCAACGCCTTGCGCAGCGCCAGCGTGCGCGGTTCCGGTCCGGCTTCGAGCGCGATGATTTGTTCGCTGCCGTCGTCGACGTTGTAGCCCAAGGCGCGCAGGCCGTCGCGCACCGTGCGCGTGACGCGCGCCAGCGCGGCGCGCCGCCCATCGGCCCCGGCGATGAAGTCGAGCGCGGCGTCGAACCACGCCAGCTCGTGTTCGAGCAGGCAGGAGCTGAAAATCGCCGGACGCGAGGCCGACAGGAAGTAGCCCTTGAAGTGGCTGGAACAGGTAATGAAGCCGGCGCGCCCGGCAAAGCTCTTGGCCAGCGAAGCGGTGCGAAAATGCACCTGGCCAGCCAGGCCCAGTTGCGCCACCAGCCCGGCCCCGCGCGGGCCGTGCGTGCCGAGCGAATGCGACTCGTCGACCACCAAAATGCTGCCGCTGTCGGTGGCGATGCGCGCAATGTCGATCAACGGCGCGACGCTGCCGTTAGTGCTGTACAGCGCGTCGACCACGATCACGCCGGGACCGTGCTTGCGCACCTGGCGCTCCAGATGCGCCGCATCGTTGTGCAGGAACGGCAGCGCCGTGGCCTGCGCCGACTGCACCCCTTCCCACAGCGAGGCGTGCGCCATCATGTCGAGATAGACCGGCACACCAGGCCCGGCGATGGTTTGCAGCAGGCCGACGTTGGCGGCCCAGCCGGACTGGGTCAGCACCCCGTCCTGCGCCCCCATGAAGGCGGCCAGCTTCGCTTCCAGGCGGTGCTGGGCGCTGCCCTGCTGCAGGAACACCGACGACATCAGCATGCCGCCCTGGTTGCGCACCAGGCAGCGTGCCTGCGCGCCCCGCAAGGCCACTTCGCCGGAAATGCACAGGTAATCGTTGCTGGCCAACATGATCGCGCCGGGCTGGGGTGCTGTCCACACATGCAGGTGTTCGCCGCCCAGCAACTGCGCCACCCGCGTGACGTAGTGCTCGTCCATGCGGCCGGTAACAAACGATGGCATGTCCGGGTGCGCGCGCAAGGCAGGCGAAACTTGATCGACAGCAAAAGACATGAATTCTCCTTGGAAAAAGCATCTATTTTGTGCCGCCCTTCCTTGACAATCCTGCAACATCGATAGACCTTGACATATATCAAATTGCAAAATATCAACATAGGTCAAGATTGTCCTTTCTCGCCTACCCTTGCGAGCCAGGAAACCTTTCCATGACCTTTGCCAGCGCCACCGCTCCGTTTTCCGCCGACCGCCTGCGCCGCTCCTTGCTGCAGTGGTTCGTCAAGCACGAGCGCCACCACGCGCATGCGACCAGCCGCTTCATCCTGCTGGCGTGGATCGGTTTCCTGGGCATGCCGGCCTACTATACGATCTGGACCTACTGGTTCCCGCAGGAGTTCGAAAGCCTCGCCTTGCGCCTGCTCGGCGCCGCCCTGTGCCTGCCCGCGCTGGCGCCCGGCCGCCTGCTGCGCGGGCGCTTCGTCAACGCCTACCTGTTCGTCGCGCTCACCTACGTGCTGCCGTTCCAGTTCACCTTCATGTACCTGATGAACCACGGCTCGGCCGTGTGGAGCCAGTCGATGCTCATTGCGCTGACGGTGCTGTTCCACTTTCGCACGCGCTGGGCGCTAGCCGCCTGCGCTATCGGCAGCGCCCTGGCCTGCGCCCTGTTTGCGCTGGTCGGCGAAGCCGCCTTCATGCTCAGTCCCACGGTGCTGGAACAGCTGCCGATCTATGCGTTTACGATGATCGCCGTGTCGGTGGCCAAGGCCGGGCGCGGGGCGCTGGCGGGCGAAAAGCTGGCCGGCATGGCGCACGCCCTGGCCAGCGTGTCGCACGAACTGCGCACGCCGCTGGTCAGCGTGGAGGCCAATGTGCGCGGCATCTGCCGCCGCATCACGCCGCCGGCCAGGGCCAGCGAGGCCGACTGGCAGGCGATGAGCGAGGCGATGACGCGCATCCAGTACGAGGTGCGCCACATGAACCACATGATCGACCTGTTCCTGCTGTCGGCCAGCGCGGTCGAGCAGCGCCTCGAAGCGACCGAGGTGGTGTCGATGCGCCAGGTGGTCGACTCGGTGATCCGGCGCTATCCGTTCGCGGCGCAGTCGCAGCGCGACGCGGTCAGCGTCGATATCCGCACCGACTTCCGCTTCGCCGGCAAGTACGAGCTGTCGGTGGTCATTTTGCTCAACCTGCTGCGCAACGCGCTCAAGGCGCTGCACCGGGCCGGCAAGGGCCGCATCCGCATCGTCGTCGACGGCCGTCCCGAACAACCGCGCCTGCTGGTGATCGACACCGGCTGCGGCATCGCCGCGCGCCAGTTGCCGATGATCTTCCAGCGCTTCTATTCCTACCCTCCCAGTTCCGGCGCCGGCATCGGCCTGGCCTTGTGCAAGGACATCATCGATGCCTGGCAGGCCAGCATCCGCTGCGTCTCGCGCGAACTTGGCTACACCATGTTCGTGCTCGAGTTCCCGCGCGTGGCCGTGGCGCCGGAGCCGCATTGACCTCTTATGAAAGACCCAGCATGCCCCTGCCGATCTACAGCCATCCAAGCCTGACCGTCCTGATCGACGACAGCGACAGCTTCCTGAAAAGCGTCGCCTTCCAGCTCGACCCCGCGCTGGCCAGCAAATGCTTTGCCGATACCAGCAGCGCGCTGGCCTGGATCGGCGCCCACGGCGAGCGCGAGCCGGGCCGGCTGGCGGCCAGCCACGATACCTATCCCGATTCAAAAGAGCGCTGCAACGTGGCCTTCGATATCGACCAGATCCATCGCATCAGCTTCGAGCCGCAGCGCTTCATGACGCCGTCGGTGGTGGTGGTCGATTACTCGATGCCGCAGATGGATGGCCTCGAATTATGCGAGGCGCTGCGCCACCTGCCCTGCAAGAAAATCCTGTTTACCGGCGTGGCCGACGAGAAGGTGGCGGTCGACGCCTTTAACCGCGGCCTGATCGACCGTTACATCAAAAAGAGCGACGACGGTGCGCTCGACAAGCTCGAAGCCGAAATCGTGGCGCTGCAGGCCGAGTATTTCGCGGCCCGCTCCGACCCCTTGCGCGACCTGCTCAAGCTGCACAACCACAGTTTTTTGAGCGACCCGGCGTTCAGTGCGGTGGTGCGCATGGTGGTCGAGCAGCACGGGATCGTGGAGCACTACCTGTATCCGAATCCGGCCGGCATTTTGCTCTACGACGCGCGCGGCCGCGCGCAGCTGATGGTGGTCGAGACCGAGGCGGGGATGAATGCGCACTATGAAGTCGGCTGCGACAACGATGCGCCGCAGTCGTTTTTGCAGGCGGTGCACGAGCGCTGCATCGTGCCGTATTTTCGCGAGGGCGACGGCATGTATGCGCGCGATTTTGCCAAAAACTGGCATCGCTGGACCGCGCCGGCCCAGCGCTGCCGCGGCGCCCAGAACTACTACTGGGCGCTGTTCCCGCTGGCGCCCGGTGAGCTGGAGCAACCGGCCCACCCGTTCTCGAGCTTCTTGAGCGAGCGCGAGAGCACGCTGTGAAGTTGGCGGTTTTACGTACCGCGCAAGGTCTGCAACGGCGGCTGGCGCAGCACGTTGCGCAGTCCGAGCCAGCCGCCGATGATGGCGCACAGCGCGCCCACCACCAGGCCGGCCAGCCATACCATCGGGCTGAAGGTCCATGGGAACTTGAACTGGTAGGTCGCCAGCGCCCAGCCCAGCGCCGCCGCGCCCGACGCGGCCAGCAGGCCGGCCAGGCCGCCCACCAGCGAAAATTCGATCCACTGCGCGCGCGCGAGCTGCTTGCGCGTCGCGCCAAGGGCCCGCAGCAGGCCCGATTCCCGGGTGCGCTCGTCCTGGGAACCCATCAGCGCCGCGTACAGCACCAGCACGCCCGAGGCCAGGGTGAACATGAACAGGAATTCGACCGCCGTCACCACCTGGTCCAGCACTTCCTGCAACTGGCGGATGATGCCGCTGACATCGATCACGGTCAGGTTCGGGAAATCGCGCGTCAGGCTGTTGGTGAAGGTGCTCTGCGCCGGCGGCAGGTGGAAAGCCGTCATGAAGGTTTGCGAGGTCTTTTCCATCGCGGCCGGGTTAATGATCACGAAAAAGTTCGCGCGCATCGAGCCCCATTCCAGCTTGCGCAGGCTGGTCACTTTGGCGTCGACCAGCGTGCCGCCGACATCGAAGCGCAAGGTGTCGCCCAGTTTCAGGCGCAAGGTCTTGGCGATGCCCTGCTCGACCGAGGCTTCGGCCACGCCCGGCCCATCCTTGTACCACTGGCCCGCCACGATCTCGTTCGAGGCCGGCATGTCGAGGGTGGTCGAGAGGTTGAATTCGCGGTCGGCCAGGCGCTGCGCGTTGTCGTCATCGGCGTACGTGGCGGCGCTGACCGGCTGGCCATTGACGGCGGCCAGGCGTCCGCGGATCATCGGGAACAGCTGCGCTTCCTTGACGTTGGCGGCGGCGATGCGCCTGGCCACATCATCCTTCTGCTCGGGCAGGATGTTGATGATGAAGCGGTTCGGCGCGTCCGGCGGAGTGGCGCTGCGCCAGGCGGTCATCAGGTCGCCGCGCACCACGGTCAGCAGCAGCAGGGCCATGAGGCCGAGCGCCAGCGAGACCACCTGCACGATGGTGGCGCCCGGACGGCGCTGCAGCGAGGTGACGGCAAAGCGCCAGCTCTGGTTGTCGATGGCGCCGCGCAGCGTCTTGAGGGCCGCCAGGCCGCCCCACGCCACCAGCGCGAAGAAGGCAAAGCCGCCCAGGAAGCCGGCCGCGGTCGACAGCGCCAGCTTGACGTCGCCCGCCTGCCACAGCAGCAGGCCGACGAACACCACCAGGCCCAGGCCATAGGTGGCCAGCGCCATCGGCTTGGGTGCGGCCTGTTCGCGCCGGATCACGCGGTTGTGCGGCACGTTGCGCAGCTGGAGCACCGGCGGCAGCGCAAAGCCGACCAGCAGCAGCATGCCGGTGGCGACGCCCTGCACGGCCGGCAGGAACGAGACCGGCGGCAGGTCGGTGCTGAGCATGGAGCCGATCAGCTGCATCAATACATAGTGGCCGCCGAAGCCGACCAGCACCCCGAGCGCGCTGCCGACCAGGCCAATGAGCGCAAACTCGATCAGGTACAGCATGGTGACCTGGTTCTGGGTCAGGCCGAGGCAGCGCAGCATGGCGCAGGCGTCCAGGTGGCGCAGCATGAAGCGGCGCGCGGCCATGGCCACGGCGACCGCCGCCAGCATGGCCGAGAGCAGCCCGACCAGCGACAGGAAGCGGTCGGCGCGGTCGAGCGTGGAACGCATTTCGGGACGGCCGTTTTCGAGCGATTCGACGCGCACGCCGCGCACCTTGCCAGCCTCGATGCGGGCGCTGATCCATTCTTCGAAGGCCTTGACGGCTTTGCTGTCGTTGCTGGACGCGGCGCTCACCTGCAGGCGGTACGTCACGCGCGAGCCGTTGTCGACCAGGCCCGTGGCAGCGAGATCGGCCAGCGGCAGCATCACGCGCGGCGAAAAATTGGCGAACGAGGGACCGCGGTCCGGCTCCGAGGCGATCAGCTGGGCGATCGTGAATGCCTTGTCGCCCACGCGAATACGGCTGCCGACGTTTACTTTCAAGGCGGTCAGGATGTTGGGGTCGACCCATACCGTGCCCGCCGCAGGCGTGGCGTCGGTCTTCTCGCCCAGCGCGGCGCTGGCCTGCTCGATACTGGTGCTGATGCGCAGCTGGCCGCGCAGCGGGTAGCCGGGCGAGACGGCCTTGATGGCGGCCAGTTGCGACACCGATTGTTCGCCCTCGCCCGCCTGCGCCATGCTCGGAAACGTCACCGTATCGGCCAGCACCAGGCCGCGCTTGACGGCTTCGGCGCGCCAGGCCGGATCGAGCGGCTGGTCGGCATTGACCAGCAGGTCGGCGCCGAGCAACTGGTGCGCATCGCGATTGAGGCCGTTGCGCATGCGGTCGATGAAAAAACCCACCGCCGACAGCGCCGAGACGGCGATGATCAGGGAGATCAGCAAGAAGCGCAGTTCACCGGCGCGCCAGTCGCGCGCGGTCATTCGAAGCGATTGAATCAGCATGGCGGGGCCGGTGATGTATTAAATGGTGACTTAAATGGCGACGCCGGGACTGGCGCTCGCGCCGGCAAAGAACTGGTCGACTTCGGCGAGGAAGGCGCGCTTGGCTTCCGGCTCCAGGAAGGCCGCCGTGAAGCTGTTGCGGGCCAGCTGGCGCGCGTGGGCGACGGTCAGGGGCAAGGCGTCGAACACGGCCACGAAGTTATCGTTCATGTAGCCGCCGAAGTAGGCCGGGTCGTCCGAGTTGACGGTGGCGACCAGGCCGGCCTCGAGCAAGGTCACGAGGTTGTGTTCTTCCATCTCGCCGAACACGCGCAGCTTGACGTTCGACAGCGGGCAGACGGTCAGCGCGATCTGTTCGCGTGCCAGGCGCGCGGTCAGTTCCGAGTCTTCCAGGCAGCGCACGCCGTGGTCGATGCGCTCGACATTGAGCACGTCGAGCGCGGTTTCGATGTAGGCCGGCGGGCCTTCTTCCCCGGCATGGGCCACCAGGCGCAGGCCGAGCTGGCGGCAGCGCTCGAACACGCGCGCGAATTTTTCGGGCGGATGGCCGCGCTCGGACGAGTCGAGTCCGACGCCGATGATCTTGTCGCGGAACGGCAAGGCTTCTTCCAGGGTGGCAATGGCGTCGTCTTCGCTCAGGTGACGCAGGAAGCACATGATCAGGGTCGCGCTGATGGGACCGTCCTGGCAGGCGCGCCAGATGCCGTTGATCATGGTGTCGAAGGGCACGCCGCGCGCGGTGTGGGTTTGCGGATCAAAAAAGATTTCGGCATGGCGCACGTTGTCGGCGTGGGAACGCACCAGGTAAGCCATGGTCATATCATAGAAGTCCTGCTCCTTGAGCAAGACACTGGCGCCGGCGTAATAGATGTCGAGAAAGGATTGCAGGTCGCTGAAGGCATAGGCCGCGCGCAGCTCTTCCACCGAGGCATAGGCCAGGGAAACACCATTTCTTTGCGCCAGCGCAAAGATCAGCTCCGGTTCGAGCGACCCTTCGATGTGGATGTGCAATTCGGCCTTCGGCATCTGTTGCACAATATTTCTCATCTGGTCGTTCAGCATAGTATTTCTCCGTCGGTAATAGGTGTGTCGTCAGGCAGCAGTGTAGCGCAAGCGCGGGACGCAAGCGCGCGGCGCAAGCGCGGGACGCAAGCGGCCACCGGCAAAGTTCAGCTTGGAAAATGTGTGACACGCACGGTGATTTTCGTGCGCCATCGGTCGCAGAGTTCGTGCACTATCCAATCAACCAAGATGGTCGCGATGTCGTTCTTTCATTAGTGCAGGAAACCTTGATCAAGACGACATGCATAACGAACATCCAAGGCAAAAATGAGACAGTAAAATCTCTCGCCAAAATCAATTTTTTCTTTGCAAATCAGTTACTTAACACGGTTACATCAGCTTACTCTACATTACTTTGACTTCCGCAACCATTAGGCACATAATAAATTTCACAGGCGTAAGAAGAGCTTGTCGATACACGCAAAGTAACCGGGCGATACCGGTAAAAACAATAAATATCGTTAGCCGTTTTTTGTTTCAGAATTGCTGGAACAGGAAAGCCGGCGACGGTTCAAATGGAGTACCCCAACGAACAGAGGGGGCCTCGAAAAACCGTAGCGGGCGGCGCAAGTTTCGTCAGGGAAGCGTAGCCGTACGAAGGTACGGTGAGCATCGCAGGACGAAAATCGCGTTGCCCGGCAGGTTTTTCGAGGCCCCTCAGGGCTGGACAGCACGCTGACGGTACGACTGCCAGTGACAGTGAAGTAGTGACAGCACATTAAAGGACATTCAAATGACCATTTTTGACAACTACGCAGCTCGCTATGAGCGTACCCGCGAAGAGGAGTACTCCCTCTCTGAGTATCTGGCACTGTGCAAAAAGGACAAGCTGACCTACGCCAGCGCGCCCGAACGCATGCTGGCCGCGATCGGCGAGCCGACCCTGGTGGACACGCGCAACGACACGCGCCTGTCGCGCATCTTCGCCAATAAAGTCATCAAGATTTATCCGGCCTTCCGCGATTTCTACGGCACCGAAGAAGTCATCGAGCAGGTGGTGTCGTACTTCCGCCATGCCGCGCAGGGACTGGAAGAACGCAAGCAGATCCTGTATCTGCTCGGCCCGGTCGGCGGCGGCAAGTCGTCGATCGCCGAAAAACTCAAGGTCCTGATGGAACAGGTGCCCTTTTACGCGCTGAAAGGCTCGCCGGTGAACGAATCGCCGCTCGGCCTGTTCAACGAGGAAGAAGACGGCGTCATCCTGGAAGAAGATTACGGCATTCCACGGCGCTACCTGCGCACCATTCCGAGCCCGTGGGCGGTCAAGCGCCTGCACGAATTCAATGGCGATATCAACCAGTTCCGCGTGGTCAAGCGCTATCCTTCGGTGCTCAAGCAGATCGCCATTTCCAAGACCGAACCGGGCGACGAGAATAACCAGGATATTTCTTCGCTGGTCGGCAAGGTCGATATCCGCAAGCTCGAAGATTATGCCCAGGACGATCCGGACGCCTACAGCTACTCGGGTGGCCTGTGCCTGGCCAACCAGGGGCTGATGGAATTCGTCGAGATGTTCAAGGCGCCGATCAAGGTGCTCCATCCGCTGCTGACGGCCACCCAGGAAGGCAATTACAAGGGCACCGAGGGCTTCGGCGCGATTCCCTTCGACGGCATCATCCTGGCGCACTCGAACGAGTCGGAGTGGAAGACCTTCCGCAATAACCGCAACAACGAAGCGTTCCTGGACCGGATCTATATCGTCAAGGTGCCGTATTGCCTGCGCGTGTCCGACGAGATCAAGATTTACGACAAGCTGATCCGCAATTCCTCGCTGGAACAGGCCCCGTGCGCGCCGGGCACCATGAAGATGATGGCGCAGTTTGCGATCCTGTCGCGCCTGAAGGACCCGGAAAATTCGAGTGTTTTCTCCAAAATGCTGGTCTACGATGGCGAAAACCTGAAGGATACCGATCCCAAGGCCAAGTCGATGCACGAGTATGTCGATTACGCCGGGGTGGACGAAGGCATGAACGGGCTGTCGACCCGCTTCGCGTTCAAGATTTTGTCGAAGGTCTTTAACTTCGATAATACCGAAGTGGCGGCCAATCCGGTGCACCTGCTGTATGTGCTGGAGCAGCAGATCGAGCGCGAGCAGTTCCCGCCCGAAACCGAGCAGCGCTACTTCTCGTATATTAAAGAGCACCTGGCGCAGCGCTATGTCGAATTCATCGGCAAGGAAATCCAGACCGCCTACCTGGAAAGCTATTCCGAATACGGCCAGAACATTTTCGACCGCTACGTGACGTTCGCCGACTTCTGGATCCAGGACCAGGAATTCCGCGATCCCGACACGGGCGAGAGTTTCGACCGCGATTCGCTCAACAACGAACTGGAAAAGATCGAAAAACCGGCCGGTATCAGCAATCCCAAGGATTTCCGCAACGAGATCGTCAACTTCGGCTTGCGCGCACGGGCCACCAACGGCGGCAAGAATCCGGCCTGGACCAGCTATGAAAAGTTCCGCACCGTGATCGAGAAGAAAATGTTCTCGAATACCGAGGAACTTTTACCGGTCATTTCGTTCAACGCCAAGGCCAGTGCCGAGGACGCGAACAAGCACGCCGATTTCGTGGCGCGCATGGTGGAAAAAGGTTACACCGCCAAGCAGGTGCGCCTGCTGTGCGAATGGTATCTGCGCGTGCGCAAGTCGTCGTAAGGCGGCCGGGATAGCGGGCCGTCGTGGTCCGCCCGGCGCGCGCCACGGCGCTTGCCAGGCGCAAACAGGATTTGAAGCAGGAGGCCCGTTTTGACTTACCTCATCGACCGACGCTTGCAAGGCAAGAACAAGTCCGCGATCAACCGAGAGCGCTTCCTCCGGCGATATAAAAGCCAGATCAAGGACGCTGTCGGGCGGGCCATCAAGGGCCGCTCGATCACCGATATCGAGAATGGCGAGAAGGTATCGATTCCCGTCAAGGATGTGAACGAGCCGAATTTCGGCCACGCCCACGGCGGCGTGTGGGAAACCATCAATCCCGGCAACAAGGAATACCAGAAAGGCGATCAGTTCAGCCGGCCCAAGGGCGGCGGCGGCGCCGGGCGCGGCAAGGCCGGCAACAGCGACCAGCAATCGGAAGACGATTTCATCTTCGAGCTTTCGCGCGAAGAATTCATGAATTACTTCTTCGAAGACCTGGAATTGCCGAACATGGTCAAGACCCAGCTGACCGCCACCACCGAATTCAAGAACCAGCGCGCCGGCTACAATATGTCGGGCACGCCGTCCAACATTCACGTGCTGCGCTCGCTGCGCGGGGCGCTGGGACGCCGGATCGCGGTGGGCGGCAGCTCGCGCAAGGCGGTGCTGGAAGCCGAGAACGAGCTGGTCGCGCTGCTGGAAGAAGGCGCGCCGCTGGACCACCCCCGCGTGGTCGAGCTCAAGCGCCTGATCCATCACCTGCACACCAAGCTGCTGGCGATTCCCTTTATCGATCCGTTCGACCTGCGCTACAGCAACCGCATCAAGGTGCCCAAGCCCATGACCCAGGCCGTGATGTTCTGCATCATGGACGTGTCGGGCTCGATGGACGAGAGCCGCAAAGATACCGCCAAGCGCTTTTTCATCCTGCTGTACCTGTTCCTCAAGCGCGCCTACGACAAGATCGAGGTGGTGTTCATCCGCCACCACACGGCCGCCTCCGAAGTGGACGAGGAAGAATTCTTCCATTCGCGCGAGTCGGGCGGCACCGTGGTGTCGTCGGCGCTGCACCTGCTGACCAAGGTCATCGGCGAGCGCTACGGTAGTGGCGAGTGGAACAGCTATGTCGCGCAAGCCTCGGACGGCGACAACTGGGACAACGACTCGGTGCTGTGCAAGCAGTTGCTGATCAACACCATCATGCCGGCGGTCCAGTACTACACGTATGTGGAAATCACCGACGGCCCGCCGCAGAACCTGTGGGAGCAGTACGCCGAAGTGTCGGACCACCATCCGAACTTTGCGATGCAAAAAATTGTCACACCGGCCGATATCTATCCGGTCTTCCGTGAACTGTTCAAGAAGCAAGCGAAATAGCCAACTCGTCGGCACCAGGAGAACCCAGCCATGCCAAGAGACCCCAAACATCCGCGCGCCCTGCCCGAACAGTCGGAATGGACTTTCGACCTGATCGAGCACGCGCATGAAGAAATCCGCCGTGTCGCCAAAAGCTTCGGCCTCGACACTTACCCCAACCAGCTCGAAATCATCACCGCCGAGCAGATGATGGATGCCTACACCTCGGTCGGCATGCCGGTATCGTATAACCACTGGTCCTTCGGCAAGCATTTCCTGTCCACCGAAAAGAGCTACAAGCGCGGCCAGATGGGCCTGGCGTACGAGATCGTCATCAACTCGAACCCCTGCATCGCCTACCTGATGGAAGAGAACAGCCTGACCATGCAGGCGCTGGTCATCGCCCACGCTGCCTACGGGCACAATTCATTCTTCAAAGGCAATTACCTGTTCCGCACCTGGACCGACGCCGACGCCATCGTCGACTATATGGTGTTCGCCAAGAACTACATTGCCGAGTGCGAACTGCGGCACGGCATCGACGCGGTCGAGCTGCTGCTCGATTCCTGCCATGCGCTGCAGAACTATGGCGTGGACCGCTACAAGCGCCCGGCCAAGCTGTCCCTGGCGCAAGAGAATGCGCGCCAGAAAGAACGCGAAGAATATGCCCAGTCCCAGGTCAACGCCCTGTGGCGCACGGTGCCGCGGCGCGACGAAGAAGCGGCCGACGTGGCCATTCCGCGCTTTCCGCCCGAGCCCGAAGAAAACCTGCTGTATTTCATCGAAAAGTATGCGCCCCTGCTCGAACCATGGCAGCGCGAAATGGTGCGGATCACGCGCAAGATTTCCCAGTACTTTTATCCGCAGCGCCAGACCCAGGTGATGAACGAAGGCTGGGCTACCTTCTGGCACTACACGATTTTGCAGGAACTATATAAAGAGGGCATCGTCGGCGATGGCTTCATGATGGAGTTTTTGCAAAGCCATACCAACGTCGTCTATCAACCGCCCGCCACCAGCCAGTATTACAGCGGCATCAATCCGTACGCGCTGGGCTTCGCCATGATGAGCGACATCCGCCGCATCTGCGAGAACCCGACCCAGGAAGACCGCGACTGGTTTCCCGCGATCGCCGGCACCGACTGGCGGGTGGCGCTCGACTTTGCGATGCGAAACTTCAAGGACGAAAGTTTCATTGCTCAATACCTCTCGCCGAAACTGATCCGCGACTTCCACTTCTTCGCCGTGCTCGACGACGACAAGAACGAGAAGCTGACCATCTCGGCCATCCACGACGAGCGCGGCTACCGCTACGTGCGCCAGCAGCTGGCCGAACAGTACAACCTGGGCAACCGCGAACCGAACATCCAGGTCTGGCAAGTGAACACGCGCGACGACCGCGCCTTGACCCTGCGCCACACCCAGTTCCAGCGCCGTCCGCTCAACCAGCACGCCCAGGAAGTGCTCAAGCACGTGGCGCGCCTGTGGGGCTTCGATGTCCATCTGGACACGGTCGATCCTTCCGGGAACATCCTCAGCAGCCTCGAATGCAAGCGCGAGAAGCGCAATCGGCATTGATCAAGCAGCCGGCGCAACGCCGGCTGCCGGGGGCCCCCCCCCGGGCGGGGCGGGGGGGGGGGGCGGGGGGGGGGGGGGGGGGCGCCCCCGGGGGGGGGGGGGGGGGCGGGCGGGCGCGGGGGGGGGGGGGGGGGCGGGGGGGGGC
>NZ_WHJI01000042.1:0-67244 GCF_011682155.1 Massilia sp. CCM 8734 | reverse complement strand
GGCCCATATTTCGCCGCTTTCTCGGCCAATAGCTCGCTATTGGCACTGCGAAATCGTCAAAATCTGGCCTCGCCCAGCTATTTTTTCGCTTCGACTCTCCAAGTCCGACAGGCTGCTAGCAGCGGCGTGCGGGTTTCTCCACAGGCACGCGTGCCTGCCTCACCACGGCAGGACGGCGAAGTGGTCCACCAAAAAATCCAGTAGCGCGCGCACCGACGGCGACAATTGCCGGCGCGACGGATAAATCGCATAAATCGTCAGGGCCGGCATGCGCCACCCGGGCAACACCTGGCGCAAGGCGCCGCTGGCGACCATCGGATTGACGAGGTAGGTCGGCAGCATGGCGATGCCGCCGCCGGCCAGCGCCGAGGCCAGCAGGGCGGTGGCGTCATTCGCGCTGAAATAGCTGAGCACATCGACCTCGGTCGACTCCCCATCGCGCGCAAACGACCAGATGTTGCGCCCCACATTGGCATGGCTGAGGCAGCGGTGGCTTTCCAGTTCCCGTGGCGCGGCCGGCGCGCCGTGCGTATCCAGGTAGGCCGGGGCGGCCACCAGCAAGGAATCGCATTGCGCCAGCGGGCGCGCGATCAGCAGGGGCGACGGTTCGCCGCTGATACGGATGGCCAGGTCGATCCGTGCTTCCACCAGGTTGAGCGCGCCTTCGTTCAGATTGAGATCGATATGCAGGCGCGGATGGCGCTCCAAAAAACGCGTGAGCGCCTGCGCCAGCTGCGCGTGTCCGAACGACATGCTGCAGGTGACGCGCAACTGTCCGCGCAGCTCGCCGCCGCTGGCGGTGTCTTCTTCCATCGCTTCGCTTAAGGACAGCATCTGCTGGCTGCGCCGCAAGCAGTTTTCGCCGGCATCGGTGAGCGTGACGCGGCGCGTCGTCCGTTGCAGCAAGCGCGTACCCAGCCATTTTTCCATTTCCGACACATAGCGCGTGACCATGGCCCGCGACATGTCGAGCTTGTCCGCGCTGGCGCTGAAGCTGCCGCTGGTGGCCACCTCGATGAAGACACGCATTGCTGTGATTCGGTCCATTTGTCCGATCCATGAAACAGTCATGCGCAGTTTAACCCGTTTATCGGCGCTAAAGACATCATTACACTGGCCGCTTCCGTACAACAACTTTATTGGAGTCACTATGTTCCGCACCACCGCCATTGCCGCCGCCCTGACCCTGGTCTTTACCAATGCGCTGGCCGCGCCCGCCCTGCAAACCAAGGTCTACAACGCCGATGGCGCCAGCTTCAACGTCAATTCGACCTTGATTTATGGCGAGACCGAAGCGATGGTGATCGACGCCGGCTTTACCCGCGCCGACGCGCTGCGCATCGCCGCCAACGTGCTCGACAGCGGCAAGCAGCTCACCACCATCCTGGTCAGCCAGGCCGATCCGGATTACTACTTCGGCGTGGACACGCTCAAGCAAATTTTCCCCAAGGCGCAAGTGGTCGCCACGCCGCAAGTGATCGAGAAAATCAAGGAAAAGATGGCGGCCAAGGTAGCCTTCTGGACCCCCAAGATGGGCGTCAACGCCCCAGCCGCGACCAGCCTGCCGACCGCGCTGCACAACATGACGCTCACGGTCGACGGCCAGGCGGTCGAAGTGCGCGGCACCCAGGGCGCGCTGGCCCATCGTCCGTATGTGTGGATTCCATCGATCAAGACCGTCACCGGCACCATCGGCGTGTTCGGCAAGCTGCATCTGTGGATGGCCGATGCGCCAACGGCGGCGCAACGCAGCGCGTGGAGCGCCCAGCTTGAGGAAATGGCCGCGCTAAAACCGGTCGTGGTCATTCCGGGGCACATGAAGGCGGGCACGCAACTCGACCAGAGCAGCATCGCCTACACCCAAGGCTACCTCAAGCGTTACGAGACAGCGCTGGCGGCGACCGCCAACAGCGCCGAGCTGATCGCGCGCATGAAGAGCGCTTATCCCGACGCGCCGCCGGGCCTGGCGCTCGATATCGGCGCCAAGGTCAGCAAGGGCGAGATGAAGTGGTAAGCGCCTGAACAGGGCAGAGTGTGCACGTTTTTGGGTAGGGTTTGCCGCGAAAGCGGCGAATCCTTGCTCTTTATGAAGGCTGTATAGACATGCCGTCCCGACGTCGACAAACAGGCCAAATCATGTCTTTCTTGGAACTAATCACTTAAAATACGAATCCGCATGCCTGGTTGCCGCCTGTATCAGACGTTCCCTTCAGGCTGGCGCAGGCATTGCTTTCCTTCCAGTTGTCATTGATGCTCCCTGTCAAATGCGCGGGAGTCCAGCTTCACACATACGAGAAGAGGTTCGAATGGAAGGTTTTATTGACGGTCTGAATGGCATCATCTGGAGCAAGGGATTGATTTACCTTTGCCTCGGTGCAGGTTTGTTTTACTCGATCCAGACCCGCTTTGTCCAGGTCAGGCAAGTCAAGGAGATGTTGCGGCTGCTGTTCAAACGCAAGAACACCGATTCCGGCATCTCCTCATTCCAGGCCCTCGCGGTCTCGCTTTCCGGCCGGGTTGGCGTGGGCAATATCGCCGGCGTCGCCGCGGCCATCGGTTTCGGCGGCCCCGGTGCGGTGTTCTGGATGTGGGTCGTGGCCTTCCTGGGCGCCAGCACGGCCTATGCCGAGTCGACCTTGGGCCAACTCTATAAAGTGGAAGAGGACGGCCAGTATCGCGGCGGCTCGGCCTATTTCTTCGAACGTTGCCTGGGCTGGCGCTGGCTGGGCATCGCCTTTGCCATCTCGTCCGTCATCGCCTGCGGCATCTTCCTGCCTGGCGTGCAAGCCAATGCCGTTGGCAATGCCGTAACCCAGATTTTCGGCAACGGCGACATGGTCGACACCGTTCTGGGTCCGGTGGGAACACATAAACTGATCGGCCTGGGCGCCATCCTGGCGCTGCTGGCGGTGATCATTTTCGGCGGCATCAAGCGCATTGCGCAATTTACAGAATACGTCGTGCCTTTCATGGCGCTCGGCTATATCGTGCTGGCGTTGGTTGTTGTCGGAATGAACATCGAGAAGCTGCCCGGCGTCTTCAGCCTGATTTTTTCGGATGCATTTACGGCGCAAGCCGGTTTTGGCGCTGCGATCGGCTGGGGCGTGAAGCGCGGTGTCTATTCCAACGAAGCCGGGCAGGGGACGGGAACCCATGCGGCAGCCGCAGCGGAAACTGAACACCCGGCCCAGCAGGGGCTGGTGCAGGCGTTTTCGATTTACGTCGATACCCTGCTGGTCTGCACTGCCACTGCCTTGATGATCTTGATTACCAATCAGTACAACGTCCAGGGGACGCTGCCCGATGGCCAGTTTATCGTGCAAAACCTGCCAGCCAGCACCGAAATAGGTTCGGCGGCATTTACCCAGATGGCGCTGCAGTCGGCTTTCGGCGGCTTCGGTCCGATGTTTGTCGGCGTGGCGCTGTTCTTCTTCGCCTTCACGACCATTATTGCTTACTACTATATTGCGGAAACCAATATCGCCTACCTGAACCGCTTTTTCAAGCGCGGCGTGCCGTTGGTCATGGTGAAATTGGTGATCATGGCGATGGTGACTTACGGCACGATCAATAGCGCTGGCTATATCTGGAATCTCGGCGATATTGGTGTCGGCATCATGGCGTGGATTAACATCATCGGCATCCTGATCATTTTCTTCATGGCCAAACCGACCATGCTGTGCCTGCGCGATTACGAAGCCCAGTTAAAGGCCGGCGGCCCGATTACCTTCGACCCGATCAAGCTGGGTATCAAGAATGCCAGTTTTTGGGAAAAGCGCGCAGCGGCGGCGAAAAATTAGCGGTCAAAGGCGGCCGCGATGGCCGTCAGTCGCATTGCCGCTGTAGCGGACCGACGGGGCGTTTGTGCCCCCTTGGTCTTGAGCTGCCCTCGTATCAACAAATCGATTTGACGGCGGCATGGCAAACATGCAACACTTTACAAGGTAGCAAGCCCGTCGGCAAGCCATCGCCGTGATGGGCGCAGCGAGCAGATCATTATTCGGAGTATTCAATGCACCCCATTATTTCAAGAACGTTTTTCGGCTTGCGGCCCGCCTATTACGTCCGGCAGTTTATCTATGCGCTGATTCCCACGGCGATCATCTTCAACTTCATGTTGTCTAAAAAAGGCGAATTTGGGATTTTGTGGCCGATGTATGCCCTGATGATCGCCAATGTCCTGCTCTATCCCTATGCGCGGCACTTCGTTTCCAGCGTGTTCGGTTTGCTCCGCGGTGACGGCACCTACTACGTGAGCGTCGTCGCGCTGGTGCTCTGGAATCTGTTGGTGCTAGCGATTGTCCTGGGAATTGCAGTCTTCGTCGCACCGTTCGGCCTGATCGTTCTGTATTTTCAAAACAAATAGACGACGGGGCAGGCGCACATATCCGCGCTGCGACGTGTTCTCCGACTGCTGCAAAACGAAAGCCAACCCGAAGGTTGGCTTTTTTATGGGCGCCCCGCATGGACGCACTCTTGCGGGCGTCAGTCCCGCCGCGAATTGGCCACGGTGAGCGAGGCGCAAGTGCATGGGGTGATCGAGCGTGGGAAGGAAGCACGGAGCGGAACCGCGAGCCGATGACTCTTGCACTGTGTCGCATGCACACGACACGAAAAATGCCGGCCCCGCTCGAACGGCCAAAGCCGCTGCGATATCTTTTTATTCCGGTTTATCGTCTTTTTGCGAAAAAACATTATCGACAGGGGCGGCACCGATATCCGAATTTTCGGAAAATGGCTATTAATCAGATATTTTGGAATCGCAAAGACTTCCAATTGGAAATATCCCCATTTTCCCCACATCCTCCTTTTTGCCGATGAATAAATGCCGGTTGCAAAGCGGCGAAAAATCGCGCATTCTCCTCATCCAGTGCGAATATCAGGCATATCCGGTCTTTATGAGGGAAGACGGATGCCGGGCGCCGCCATCCTGGAATGTTGGCAAGAAAATAATTCATGCTGATGCGGCGGAATAATCGGATATTAGCTGCAAGGTATGTGGAAAGTAGAACGATAAATATAATGGAGACAATAAATTGAATAAATCCGTATCACTGTGGGGTGCTTGCGCCGTACTGGCGTCGTCAGTGCTGTCCACAAACGCAGCGGCGCAGGCAGCCTATACGCCTGCAGCGTTTCAAAATGCTTCCGTCCATGATCCTTCCGTGGTCAAGTCGGGCGACACATATTATGTATTCGGCTCCCACCTGGCATCGGCAAAATCAAAGGATCTGATGAAGTGGCAGCAAATGACTGACAGTGCCAGCGCCACCAATCCATTGTTCCTGAACGGTTCGAGCAACGTTTATACCGAATTGGCGGAAACATTCGCCTGGGCGCAAACGACGACGCTGTGGGCGCCGGACGTCATTCGCCTCGCCGATGGCAAATACTATATGTATTACAACGCGTGCAAAGGCGACTCCCCGCGCTCGGCCTTGGGTATTGCTGTCGCCAATCATATCGAAGGCCCGTACGTTAACAAGGGAATCATCCTCAAATCGGGCATGTGGGGCCAGGCCAGCCACGATGGCACCACCTATGACGCGCTCAAGCATCCGAATACCGTCGATCCGAATGTATTTTTCGATAATGGCGGCCGGCTGTGGATGATCTACGGCTCTTATTCGGGCGGCATCTTCATCCTGCAGATGAATCCGGCGACCGGCATGCCGCTGCCGGGGCAGGGCTACGGCAAACACCTGATGGGCGGTAATCACAGCCGGATCGAAGGGGCGTACGTGATGTACAGTCCCGTCACGTCGTACTACTACATGTTTACCTCGTTCGGCGGCCTCGATGCCAGCGGCGGCTACAATATGCGCGTTGCGCGCGCGACATCCGCGGACGGTCCGTATGTCGATGCCCAGGGCAATAACATGGCCAAGGTCAAATCGGATCCGGCCAAGCCCGTGTTTGACGATGCATCGATTGCCCCCTATGGCGTCAAAATCATGGGCAATTTCCTGTTTGAGCGCAAGCTTGGTGACGCCGGCACGGGCATCGGCACCGGTTATGTGTCCGCCGGCCATAATTCGGCCTTTTACGACGCGGCTACCGGCAAGCACTTCCTGGTTTTCCACACGCGCTTCCCCGAGCGTGGCGATCAGCACGAAATCCGCGTCCACCAGATGTTCATGAACGCCGATGGCTGGCCAGTGGTGGCCCCGTACCGCCATGCCAATGAAAACCTGGCGGCGGTGCGCCGCGAATTCTTGCTCGGCGATTACATGTTCGTCAATCAGGGCAAAGATATCTCGGCCACCATCAAGAAATCCCGGCTGATCACCCTCAACGCGAACGGGACGGTGACGGGAGCGGTGTCGGGTAGCTGGGCGCTGGTGGGCAGCAATCGGATCGAGATCAATCTGCCTGGCGCGTCGACTTTCAAAGGCGTGTTTCTCAGCCAATGGGATGAAACGTCGAAAAGCTATGTCATGACGTTTTCCGCAAGCTCACGTGACGGCATTGCCGTCATCGGCAGCCGCCTGATTCCCCGTACCGACGCGCAGGTGGCGGCCGCCATCCATTCCGAACTTAGTCTGGGCAACACGAGCGCGGTAACGGGCAATATGACGCTGCCGACGAGCGGCGCGCGCGATGCCACGATCAGTTGGGCATCGTCGCATCCGTCCGTATTGAGCAATACCGGTGTGGTCACCAGCCCGGCCAGCGACGTGACCGTCACGCTCACTGCCACCATCGGCAAAGGTAACGCGAGGGTCGTCAAGTCGTTTGCCGTGACCGTCCGCAAACAGGGCGGCATGCTTGTCCATTATGCGTTTGACGGCAACCTGGGCGACTCGACCGGGGCGTTCGGCGCCGGGATGGTCAGCGGCCCCAACATCGATATCGCAGGAGGCAGCCTGGGCTATGAGGCGGGCATGAAAGGCAGTGCCGCCGTCTTCAACGGTGCGAGCGGCGTGCGCCTGCCGAATGGCCTCATCTCGACCAATACCTACACGGTGGCCATCTGGCTCAAGCCGGCACAACTGACCGCATTCAGCACCACCTTCTTTGGCGCGCGCAATGGCGATGCGTGGATCAGCCTGATGCCGAAGGGGCACGATGTTGTCGGCGGCGCGACCATGCTGTGGTCGGGAACGGCATGGTACGACGCCGGCGCGGGGATGAATATCCCAGCCGGGCAGTGGTCGCACGTGGCCTTTACCGTCAAGAACGGCGCTGTCAGCGTGTACGTCAACGGTGTGAGGCGTTTCAGTGGGGCGAATTTTCCGAACGTGTTCACGACCGCCGGCGGCGTGTTTTCGCTGGGCGTGAACTGGTGGGATGTGCCCTACAAAGGATCGATGGACGATCTGCGCATCTACGGTTCGGCATTAAGCGACGCTGACATTGCCAGCCTCGCACGCTAACCGCAGCGGATGGCCCTTGCCTCGGTGCGGGGCCATCGTCCGGCGGCTTTCACTAATGGATGTTGGAGGAGTAAACATATGCGCATGACGCTGAAAAAGATGATGCTGTCGCTGTTGCTGGGAGTCTGTTGCGGCACCTCGTTCGCCGGAGTGATCAGCTTCGACGATCTGTCCGGAGACTTTGCCGAAGCGATTCCGGACGGTTATCGGGGCCTGAACTGGGACAATATGGGGGCGATCCGTTCGGATGCATTTCCGGGCAGCGGCTATGAGGCGGGCACCGTTTCGCAAACCAACACGGCTTATAACCGCGATGGCGGCACCGTGGCGATATCGACAGCTGATGGCGGAACCTTCATTTTCTCCGGGGCGTTTTTCACGTCCGCCTGGGTTGAGCAGGAAATCGCGTTCGAGGGATACCACAACGGCCAGTTGATGTATTCGACAGCGGCCTCGTTCGTGCTCAATACCGTCACGCCCTTGTGGGTGCAGCTCGGTTGGGGCGACATCGATACGCTGATCATTTATAACAGCAGCGGAACCCAGTGGGCCATGGACGACATGGTGGTGCCTGAGCCGGCATCGCTGGCCCTGTTTGGCGTGTCCGCCATCGGGCTGATGCTCGCGCGCCGGCGCAAGCTCCCCACGCACCGGCGCTAAATTTCCTTTTCCCGCTTTGCCTTACTTGAATCAAGGGAAATTGGCTGTTGCTTTGCTAGGCCACGACATGTCATAGTTGTCACATGTCTTTCCCCAATATGGAGTAACGCCAGTGAATGAACGAATCGAGAAAAGCTGTCACGAATTTTGGCTGATGACGTGTGGTTTGAATACGCATGCGCGGGGAAAGGGATACGCACAGCTTGATACACCCTGGAACGCCTTCGGAAGCGACGATATTCTCGTTTGCACGCTTTGGACGGATGAGATCGTTAGCGTGTTTGACCCACTTGAGGCCAAAGTGCGTAAGTTTGTAAAGATTGGTGGAAAGATGAAATTGTGGAAGGGGCCCGCCCGGACGCACGGCGCGCAAGCCGACCAGAATTTGCGAAGGGCAGCGAAAGACCGGCTGCGGGTAGTTGGCTATGAAGCGGAGCCTTATTTCCACACAGAGGAACCTGATGCAAGAAGCGTGAAACATTTTTATTTGGATCGCGCCCATGAGCTCAAGCGAATCTTCGATTTTTCGGAGGCAGCAATGCTGGAACGATTGAGAGTGGAGGAGGCCTTCGGCCGGATGAGGCAGGAGGAACCACTGCAGCCAGCCTATTTGTACGAATTAGTCAGTCCGCGCGGGGATTTTCCGGGTATGACTGCAGCGCAGCGGAAGGTGGGAATTCCTGACGAAATCCCAGATCAAAATGATAGTAATGGAGAGGACGAAGACGCTGATGATGATCTTGTGCTTTTCGCCCAGGATGAACATGAGAAGGCGTCTACGGAAATGTATGCAAAGCGTTGCCTCCCCATTCTGATCGCCCATGTGCTCGAGCAAAACGATCAATTAATGGAGACGTTGACCTATAAGGAACTTGCCGCAAGCTTGGGCCGTCTGAACAAGAATGGCGAACCGTGGGCGCGCGGCCTCGGCCACGTTCTCAGTCGCGTGACATCGATGATCGAGGGCGTCGACCTCAATTGGTCCCAGCCCACCCCGTATCTGACGACAATAGTGGTCGCAGGACAAGGCCCCAATAAGGGATTGCCAGGGGTTGGTGTCAAGGAGAGGTGGACCGGATATGAGCAGTTGATTTTGGCAGAGAAACGGTCAAAGCTGGCGAATGAGCATGAAAAAATCATTCGATTTGGCGACAGGTGGAATGAAGTTCTCGAGCGTCTCGGTTTGGATCCGGTGCCCGCCGTTGATAGTGAGAATAAGAAAAACTCCGGCGGTGGTTGGGGCGGCGGCGAGTCGGAGCAGCACAAGGCGCTTAAACTATTCGTGAAGAACCACCCGGAACTGGTCGGTGCCGACGCGTCATGGTTTTCATCGAACGAATATGTATTGCGATCCGGCGATGAAATTGACGTCTTTTTTAAGTCGGAGGATTGGTGGATCGGGGTTGAAGTGAAATCCGCGGTCTCTGACGGACTTGAGCGGGATTATGAGCGCGGCTTGTATCAGGTCGTGAAATATCAGGCCGTTCTTGAAGCGCAGGCACTCATAGACTGCCCTGATAAACCTCCGCAAGTGCGAGTCTTCCTGGTACTGGAAAGTCTGTTGCCGAAAAAATACGTGGAGGTGGCAAAAAGATTAAAAGTTGATGTCAAAGCCAACATTAAGCCACTGACATGAATAAAACCTGATTCACAGGCCATTCTTGCCAATAGGTCGCAGACGCATGAGTGCCAGACAAAAAAGCCCACGAACTTGCGTTCGTGGGCTTTTTGCTTGCATCTTGGTAGGCCGTGCGGGATTCGAACCTGCGACCAACGGATTAAAAGTCCGCTGCTCTACCAGCTGAGCTAACGACCCCGAAAGAGGCAATATTATAGCTGGCGATTTCGATTTCCGCTAGGAAGTTTTGCAACAGCTGTTGTCGTGCCCCGGTTCAGGTCAGCTTGGCGGTGACTTTGAGCACTTCCTCGGCCGTGGTCATCCCCTCGATGATCTTGTACGCGCCGGCGATGCGCAGCGGTTTCATGCCGTCGTCCACGCTTTGCTTGCGCAAGGTCGCCAGGTCGGTCTGCTTGCCGATCATGTTGGTAAAGCCTTCCGTCACCGTCAGCAACTCGTACAGGCCGGTACGGCCGCGAAAACCCGTCTGGCGGCATTCCGGACAGCCGATCGGCCGGTACACCACCTCTGGCTTGGGAATGTGCCAGGAGCCGCCGATGCTCTCCCACACATCGTCGTTGAGCTCGCCCCCGGGCGCCTTGCACAGCGGACACAGGGTGCGCACCAGGCGCTGCGCCATGATGCCGATCAGCGTCGCTTCCAGCAGGTAATGCGGCACGCCCAGTTCCAGCAGCCGCATCACGGCCGAGGGCGCATCGTTGGTGTGCAGGGTCGACAGCACCAGGTGGCCCGTCAGGGCCGCCTGGATCGCCATTTCGGCCGTGGCCAGGTCGCGGATCTCGCCCACCATGATGATGTCGGGATCTTGTCGCATCAGCGCCCGCACCCCCTCGGAAAAGCCGAGGTCGACGCCGGGCTGCACCTGCATCTGGTTGAACGAGGGCTCGACCATCTCGATCGGGTCTTCCACCGTGCACACATTGACTTCGGTGGTGGCCAGCGCCTTGAGCGTGGTGTACAGGGTGGTGGTCTTGCCCGATCCGGTCGGGCCGGTCACCAGGATGATGCCGTGCGGGCGCGTGGTCAGCCCATCCCAGCGCGCCGCGTCGTCCGCCGGAAAGCCGAGCTCGGGCAGGGTCTTGACCACCACTTCCGGATCGAAAATCCGCATCACCAGCTTTTCGCCAAAGGCGGTCGGCATGGTCGACAGGCGCAGCTCGACTTCCTGGCCGCCGCTGGTGAGGGTCTTGATGCGGCCGTCCTGCGGGCGGCGCTTTTCGATCACATCCATGCGCCCGAGCAGCTTGATGCGCGCCGTCATGGCGATCATCACCACCGCCGGCACCTGGTAGACCTGGTGCAGCACGCCATCGATGCGGAAGCGCACCGAGGCAATCTCGCGCTTCGGTTCAAGATGAATGTCGGAAGCGCGCTGCTCGAAGGCGTACTGCCACAGCCAGTCGACGATGTTGACCACGTGCTGGTCGTTGGCGTCGAGCTTGTTCGACTTGCCCAGTTCGACCAGTTGTTCGAAGTTGTTGCGCAGCGCCAGGTCCTGGCCCTTGGACTTGTTGGCGTCCTTGATCGACTTGGCCAGGCTGAAGAACTGCGAAATATATTGCGAAATTTCCAGCGGGTTGGCGATCACCAGCTCGATCTTGCGCCGCGATACCTTGGTGATCTCGGCTTCCCACTCGACCGAGAACGGTTCGGCGGTGGCCACCACCAGGGTGGTGCCGTTCAGTTCGATGGGCAGGATGTTAAAGCGCGCGGCATAGCTCGCGGTCATCACATCGGCCACTTTGGTGAAGTCGATCTTGAGCGGGTCGATGCGGATAAACGGCAGCCGGACCTTGCCCGCCGCCCATTCGGTGAGCACGTCGAGCGTGAGCAGGCGCTGCGGGGCGATGGCCGAGACCAGCTTGCACTGCGCTACGGCCGAGAGCGGATGCATGGAACCCACCGCCGTTTTGAGGATGCCCTGGGCCTGCGCGTAATTGGCCTTGACGTTGACCTTTTCCACGATGCCGTCGGCCAGCAGCCACGAAAAGATCGCCTGCAGGTCGAGCGACTTGGGGGTGGTCCGCTTGGGCGGCGCGCTGGCTACGTGATGTTCTGCGTTCAATCCGTTTTCTCCGATGGCTGTTGGCATTTACTTGGGCGCCAGCAAGCCCTTGACCCACGATTTGGCCGGCAGTTTGGTGGCCGTGACGATCTGCGCGGCGCGCGCGGCGAGTGCCTCGGGGTCGATTGCCGGACGTTGCTTGAAGCACAGGGCGACCACGTTGCCATCATGCACTTCCGGCAGGCAGATCACATGGGCGAAGGCAAATTTCATCGCCTTGATATTGCGTGCGAAGCTGGGATGGTCGCCGAACAGGTTGACGGTCATGATGCCGCCGTCGCGCAGGCAGGCGTTGCACGCCTGGTAGAACTCGGGCGTGTCGAGCACCGGGCCGCGCGCGGTGGCGTCGTACAGGTCGCATTGCAGCACGTCGAAGGCGTCGGCGTTGACGGGATCGTTGACGAAGTCGAGCGCATCCATTTCGAGCACGCGCAGGCGCTCGTCTTCGGGCGGCATCTTGAACATCGAGGCGCAGATGGCGATGACGGACGGGTTCAGTTCGACCGCCGTCACCGTTGCCTCGGGAAAGGTCTTGTAGCAGTATTTGCTCAGCGTGGCCGTGCCCAGGCCGAGCTGGGCGATTGCGCGCGGGGCCTCGATGAACAGCATCCAGGCCATCATTTGCTGGGCATATTCGAGCTCGGGCCAGTCGGGTTTGCGGATGCGCATGGCGCCCTGCACCCATTCGGTGCCGAAATGCAGATAACGCACGCCGTCCTGTTCGGAGAGCGTGACGGGCGCAAACTTGGGCTTACGGGCTGGACGGCGCGAGGATTCGGCCTGTTCGATGGATTTTCGTTTGATGAGCATAGGACGCCTGATTCGATCGCCCATTATCGGTGGATGGCTTACTGGAGTGCAAGCTAAATGCGGCGGAAACCATTACCCGTAACACCGTCATTCCCGCGCAGGCGGGAATCCAATGCATTTGCTAAGCGAAGGTGCCTTGGATTCCCGCCGAGGGCCGCCTTGGCGCGGGAATGACGGTGTTGAAGTTAGCGGCGCTAATAACCTCTAGAAGTGTTGACGCGTCCGGAATTACTGCCCCCGCTCCGGCTCCACCGACACGCGCAGGCGGATGCGCTGGCCCGGGTCGCGGTCCATCAGGCTGGTGTACGTCTGCCCGCGGTAGTCGTAGGTGACATCGTAGCCCGTCGTGCGCGACTCGTACGCATCGACCATGCGGCACTGGCGCACCGCCTGTTCCTGCATGTATTGCTGCTGGGCCTGCACCGGGCGGCCGTTATTGTCGACCCGGTCGCCAACCACCGCGCCGGCGATCGCGCCGGCCGCCGTGGCTGCCGCGCGGCCACTGCCGCCGCCGACCTGGTTGCCCAGCAAGGCGCCGGCGATGCCGCCGATGATGGCGCCGCCCGCACTACGCTGCTGCTGCTGTTGTTGTACCGGCACCTGGACGTACTCGGTCTTGCATTCCTCGCGCGGCTGGCGGATCTGCTCGACCCGCGGCTGGACGCGGATCACACGCCCGTAGTCGGCGAATTCGCTGGCCTGGGCAAACGGCAGGGCGCAAAAACCCAGGGTTGTCACGATCAGTTTGGTGTGCATGTTCATGGGATACCTCGTTGTAGGGTAAGACAATGTAAGAGGGCTCTGAGTTCCAAGCCTGAGAACCACAACACCATGGTAGTCCTGTGAGTCCCGATTTTGAAATCCGCATGGCAACAATTTGTAACAGCGGAGAATACGGGCGGTAAGCGGTCGCAGAATCGGGCGCTCTTCCATCGCAAGTCCTCCAAATTAGAGTCTTTCTAGAGAAATTGCTCTGATTTATTACAAATGTTGTGGTTCAAATCACATTCGGGTTGATTCAGTAACCACAAAACGTTACCCTTATACGATTAGGGGGTATATTGGCGGGTGGCAACGGTAGCAGGAGATCGGCGTTTTCCCCGGTAAGCGCGACGCATCGGCAACAATAGTACTGAAACGCACCCGACCACACCAGGACGACTTGAGGGAAAAATGAGTTTGTTGATTACAGTGCCGCCCAATCTTGTGCAGTCCATCCGTGCCTTCCGTGTCGTGGAACTGCAAGAAGAAGCAGTCCGGCTGGGACAGCATTTCCTGTACGCGCATTGCGCCGATACACTGACCAAGCAGCAGGTGTGCGGACGCATCGCCGAGAATTTCTATTTTCCCAAGCCTTGCGGCAAGAACTTCGACGCCCTGCGCGAATGCCTGACCGATACCATTCATAAAGCCGGCGCCCAGCCGGGTTTTATCGTGGTACTCGAACAATTGCCCAATACGCAAAAATTCGACAAGGAAGCGCGCGAAACCCTGCTCGACGTGTTCCGCGACGCCGCCGACTACTGGGCCGAGAAAAAAGTGCCGTTCCGCGTGTTTTACTCCTTCGAATAAGCCTTTTGCGGCGCCAGGCGGCGCGTCGGGCCGCCAGCGCATCCGTGCTGCGCTGCAACAATTGTATCCCGGTTTATTGGTCCGGCCAGCCGCTCAGGGTACAATGCGCGCTATGAAAAACATTGTGATCCTCATTTCCGGGCGCGGCAGCAACATGGAAGCCGTCGTCCATGCTGCTCGGGAAGAGCAGTGGCCGGCGCGTATCGCGGCCGTCATCAGCAACAAGGCTGACGCCAAAGGGCTCGAATTTGCCCAGGAACACGGCATCCCGACCGCCGTGGTCGCCAACAAGGAATTCGCCACGCGCGAAGCGTTCGACGCCGCCCTGCAAGCAACCATCGACGGCTTTGCGCCCGACCTGGTGGTGCTGGCCGGCTTCATGCGCATCCTCACGCCAGGCTTTGTCGCCCATTACGACGGGCGCATGCTCAATATTCATCCCTCGCTGCTGCCGCTGTTTCCCGGCCTGCATACCCACCAGCAGGCGCTCGACGCCGGCGTGGCCAGGCACGGCGCCACGGTGCATTTCGTCACCGCCGAACTCGATCACGGCCCGGCCGTGCTCAAGGCGGAAGTCGACGTGCTGCCGGGCGATACCCCGGACACACTGGCTGCGCGCGTGCTGGTGCAGGAACACACGCTGTACCCGCGCGCGATCCGCCTGTTCGTCGAGGACCGGCTCAGCATCGATAACGGCGACGTTCGCATCGCCGATACAACACATAATTAACCAAGGAATACCATGAGATTGCCACCAGCGATTCTCGCCAATACAGAAGAAGTATTGCGCGAGATCTTGCGTTTTTCGGCGCCCGCCGACACCACCCTGTCGCGCTACTTCAAAGACCACCCACGCCTGGGCTCGCGCGAGCGCGGCGCCGTGGCGGAAGGCATTTACGCCATCCTGCGCAACAAGTCGTTCTTCACCGACTTCGCCGAAGCGACCTCCAGTCCGACCATGCGCCGCCTGACCATCCTCGGCCTGGCCGAAGCGGTCGGCGTCGATTCGCTGGGCGGCCTGACCGAAGAAGAAACCGAATTCCTGAACCGCATCGCGCAAATCGACCGTAACCTGATGCCGCCGCAAATGCGCTCGAACCTGCCGAAGTGGTTGTTCGACAAGTTCGTGGCCCAGTACGGCGAAGCCGAAACGCTGGCCCTGGCGCACGCCCTGAACCAGCCCGCGCCGCTCGACCTGCGCGTCAATTCGATCAAGGCCACGCGCGACGAAGTCGTCGCCGGCCTGGCCGAAGCGCCGATCGAGGCGATGCCGATGCCATACGCGCCGCTCGGCTTGCGCGTGCTCAAAAAGCCCACCCTGCAAAACCTGCCGCTGTTTAAGAGCGGCGCGATCGAAGTGCAGGACGAGGGCAGCCAGGTGTTGAGCCAGATCGTCGGCGCCAAGCGCGGCGAAATGGTGGTCGATTTCTGCGCCGGCGCGGGCGGCAAGACACTGGCGCTGGGCGCGCTGATGCGCAACACGGGCCGCTTGTACGCCTTCGACATCTCGGAAAAACGCCTCGCCAAGCTCAAGCCGCGCCTGGCGCGCAGCGGCCTGTCGAACGTGCATCCGGTGCAGATCGCGCACGAACGCGACGCCAAGATCAAGCGCCTGGCCGGCAAGATCGACCGCGTGCTGGTCGACGCCCCGTGCTCGGGCCTGGGCACCCTGCGCCGCAATCCGGACGTGAAATGGCGCCAGAAAGTCGAAGCCGTCGCCGAAATGCAGGAAAAGCAAGCTTCGATCCTGGACGGCGCGGCGCGCCTGCTCAAGGGCGGCGGACGCCTGGTGTACGCCACCTGCAGCCTGCTGGACGAAGAGAACGAGTTCATCGTCACGCAATTTTTGGCCGCACACCCGGAGTTCGATCTGGTGCCGATGAGCAAAGTGCTCGCTGAGCAAAAAATCGATCTGGACATGGGCGACTATCTCAAGCTGCTGCCGCACAAGCACCAGACCGACGGCTTCTTCGCCGCCGTGATGGAACGCAAGCCAATGGCCCCGAAGCCACCGAAAGACAAGCCGGCTGACGACGCCGACGCCGACGCCGACGAATAACACCGACTAGCCCATGCCCTTATCGAACGTTCTGTCCGACCTGATCGAGGATTTCGACAAACCCAGCTTTTTGTACCAGGCTGGGGCCATCGCGGTTTGTATCGTACTTGGATGGGGGCTCGGTTACGTGATCCGGCGCGCCTGGCTGCGCGGCCGTTCCGGAAACGGGGTGGTGCAGATAGGGGTGGAAAGTTTCTCCTATGTGCTCAGTCCGCTGGCGGTGGTCGGGTTTCTTGCCATCGCCAAACTGCTGTTCGTGGCGGAACGCTACAATGTGCACCTGCTGCGACTGGCGCTGCCGCTGTTCGCCTCGCTGGCGGTGATCCGCCTGGCGTTCTACCTGATGCGGCGCGTGTTCGCGCGCCACGGCCCGGTCGGGGCCGCCATTCTCACCTTCGAAAAAATCTTCGCCATGCTGGTCTGGCTGGCCGTGGCCCTGTACATCGCCGGGCTCTGGCCGGATGTGTTCGAATTCCTCGACGATACCAAGCTGCCGCTCGGCAAAAACAAGGTGTCGCTGGCCTCGATTTTCCAGGCCGTGGTCTCGGTCGTGATCCTGCTGATGCTGGCATTGTGGGCCGGCGCCTCGCTGGAAGAGCGACTGATGGGCGTGCAGGGCATCCACACCTCCTCGCGCGCGGTCATCGGACGCATGAGCCGCGCTGTGTTGATCATTATTGCCGTACTCGGCAGCTTGACCCTGGTGGGCATCGACCTGACCGTGCTGTCGGTGTTCGGCGGCGCGCTTGGCGTCGGCCTCGGCCTCGGCATGCAAAAAATCGCCAGCAATTATGTGTCGGGCTTCGTTATCTTGCTCGAACGCAGCCTGGCCATCGGCGACATGATTTCGGTCGATAAATTCACCGGCAAGGTCACCCATATCAATACCCGCTACACCGTCCTGCAAGGGCTCGATGGGGTGGAAACGGTGTTGCCGAACGAAATGCTCATTTCCGGCCCGGTACAGAATCAGTCGCTGTCGAACCGCTCGATCCGGGTAGCGACCACCATCACCGTGGCCTACGACAGCGACCTGGCGGTCATCATGCCCCTGCTCGAACAGCAGCCGCAGGGCGTGGAACGGGTGCTGGACGATCCGGCGCCTGGCGTCTCGCTGACCAAATTCGGCGCCGACGGCTACGACCTGGAAGTCGGTTTCTGGATCCGCGACCCCGAAAACGGCCGGGGCGGCGTGATTTCGGAAGTGAACAAGAAGATTTACGCCCTGATCCAGGCCGGCCAGATCAGGCTGGCGTATCCTGCGCGCGACACGCGCTTGCTCGATGCCCAGATGATGACGGTGCTGGCCGGCATGGCGCGTCCCGTACCGGAGAGCGTGGAAACCCCGCCCCCCAGCCCGCAGTGAGTCCGCAATGAGCCTGCGCTGACTGCCGCAAGGTCGTCCGGGTGTGCGCTTCGCGGACGCGGGTGGGCCGCTTGCGCCGCGTATTCGAGGATTCCTACTGAAATGATTGGTGAGAATCGTACCGTGCGGTACGGTATCGTCGTAAAATGGCTCACTCGATCGTTTCCATGCGGCATGGTCGAGATGCCAACGACCACCATTTTGGAGCGGGAATGAATTTGTTTAGCACCACCTTGAACGCTGTGCTTGAGTTTATGTCGACCGGCCTGGTTGGCCTGTCCGGCTGGGAAGTCGTGATTTACACGCTGATCGTAACGCATATTACGATTGCCAGCGTCACCATCTATTTACACCGTCACCAGGCGCACCGCGCCCTGGACCTGCATGCGATTCCGAGTCATTTCTTCCGTTTCTGGCTGTGGCTGACCACGGGCCAGGTCACCAAGGAGTGGGCCGCGATTCACCGCAAGCACCACGCCAAATGCGACACCGCCGAAGATCCGCACAGCCCGGTCACGCGCGGCATCCGCAAAGTCTTGTTCGAAGGCGCCGAGCTGTATCGCGCCGAGTCGAAAAACCTGGAAACGATGGAAAAGTACGGCCACGGCACGCCGACCGACTGGATCGAGCGTAATCTGTATACCCGTTTCAGCTGGCAGGGCGTGGCAGCGCTGCTGGTCATCAATTTTGCCTTGTTCGGCGTGATCGGCGTGACCATCTGGGCGATCCAGATGGCATGGATTCCGATTACCGCTGCCGGCATCATTAACGGTATTGGCCACTATTGGGGTTATCGCAATTACGACTGCTCCGACGCGGCCACCAACATCATCCCGTTCGGCATCCTGATCGGCGGCGAAGAGCTGCATAACAATCACCACACCTTCGCCACGTCGGCCAAGCTGTCGTCGAAATGGTACGAATTCGATATTGGCTGGTTCTATATCCGCGTGCTGGAAACGCTGGGCCTGGCCAAGGTGAAGAAAGTGGCGCCGAAGCCGGCTTTCGAGCCTGGCAAGACCGTGGCCGACCTGGAGACCTTGCAGTCGGTGATCGCGAACCGCTATGACGTGATGGCCAAGTACGCCAAATCGGTCAAGCAAGCCTGGCGCGAGGAGTTCGAGCATCTGAAGCACAAGGCCGAGCTGGAAGCACGCTTCCTGAAATCGTCGCGCAAGCTGTTGCAGCGTGAGCCGGGCAAGCTGGAAGATCCGCAGAAACAGCAGTTGATCGAGTTGTTCCAGCACAGCAAAGCGCTGGAAACGATGCACCAGATGCGCGTGGAACTGGGCGCGATCTGGGAGCGCTCGCACTTCACGCGTGACCAGTTGCTGCAACAGTTGCAGGACTGGTGCACCCGCGCCGAAGCGTCGGGCATCAAATCGCTGCAGGAATTCTCGCTGCGCCTGCGCAGTTACGCATAACACGCGTCTTTTCAGCCACCAGACTCAAAGACCGTCATTCCCGCCTGCGCGGGAATGACGGTTTTGCAGTTTACAGCCGCAGGCGCAATGCCGGCCGCTTTATCATCGAAGGGTAACCCCATGACCAAGAAAATCGCCATCCTGTTCGTCTGCATGGCCAATTACTGCCGTTCCCCGACCGCCGAAGGGGTATTCCGCAGCCGCGCCAGCGCCGCCGGACTCGACCCGTTCCTGCTGATCGATTCGGCCGCCACCTCGAACTACCGGATCGGCCACGCGCCCGACCCGCGTTCGAGCGATCACGCCGCCCGTCGCGGCATCGACCTGACGAACCAGCGCGCGCGCCAGATCACCCTGGCCGATTTCGAGCGCTTCGATCATATCTATGGCATGGACCGGCAGAACATCGCCATGCTCAAAAGCGCCTGCCCGCCGCAGTACCAGCACAAAATCGGCCTGCTGATGCAGTTCGCCACCCGTTCGGATGCGGACGTGGTGCCCGATCCATACGGCGGCGACATCGATGGTTTCGAACTGGTCCTTGACTATATTGAAGACGCCGCCGACGGCCTGGTGGCCAGCCTGCGCGCGCGCATCGATGCACAAGGCGAGGCCGCATAAGACAAAAGAGCTGCGGAAACAAAAGAGCTGCGGAAAACAAAAGAGCCGCTCACTTGCGTGGCGGCTCTTCTGGTACTGAAATCGGGATCGCGGATTACTTGATCTTGGTTTCTTTGTACATCACGTGCTTGCGTGCTTTAGGATCGAACTTCATGATCTCCATTTTAGCAGGCATCGTGCGTTTGTTTTTATCGGTGGTGTAGAAGTGACCCGTACCTGCGGTCGATTCCAGCTTGATTTTGTCGCGGCCAGTTTTTGCCATGATAGCTCCCTAATTAAACTTTTTCGCCACGGGCACGCATGTCGACCAGCACGGCATCGATGCCGACTTTGTCGATTACGCGCAGACCGGCGTTGGACAAGCGCAGGGAGACCCAGCGGTTTTCCGATTCCACAAAAATACGACGGTTTTGCAGGTTAGGCAAAAAACGACGTTTCGTTTTGTTGTTAGCGTGGGAGACGTTGTTACCAACCATCGGGCCCTTGCCAGTTACTTGGCAAACACGTGCCATAGCGCACTCCTTGAATATATCCAAAATTGGAAAAACAAGAGTATAGCGTGAAAAGCGAAGTCAAATCAACGACTTGTGAAAAACAATTGTGTCTTATGATCGTGGGAATTTAACATTCCGGGGCGAAGGAAGCAGGGAGTGGGTGTCGCGCATGAGCGCGCACCCCCTTGGCCCTTCTTATTTGATGTAGCGCGCCTTGAACGCGCGTTCGTCGTAGTTGCTGTATTCGACCCGCCAGGTCTTGCCGCCATCCTTCGAATGGCGAATGGTAAACAGGCCCCACTGCGCGTAATCGTAGTCGATCAGCTGACCGGAGGGGAGTGCAACGACGCTACGGTCGAGTTCGTATTTGCTCACATGCTCCCATGTGCGGCCGTCGTCCTTGCTGCTCTGTAATTCCGGATTGCTGAACACGCCGCCGGCCATCAACAGCGTCCCAGCGGCGGTCATAGTGGGGGGGAAGGCTTTGATCGAATAGGGCGTATTCACCGGTTGCCACGAGACGGCTTGGTCGCGCGACATGAAGATCGAGGCAAATGCGCCTGCGAAACCGCCACCCGGCGAGGTCAGCGCGAGCATGACGCCGCCGGGGCTGACGTTCATGCCGATCACACTCGCATTGTCCGGCGTCGGACGTTGCGTCCAGGCCTTGCTGGTCCAATCGTAGAAATGGATCGGTCCGGCCGATACCGTGTAGGCAAAGCCGTTGGCAGTGGGCCACATGAAGTAGTTGCTGGCGCCGCTGATGATGCTGTGCGCGATACTTTCTTTGCGGACGACGGACCAGTTTCCCGCTTCCAGGGCTGCGGAGTGGAAGATCAGGATCTCGGTGCCGCGCACGAGCGACAAAAACCATCCGTTCCTGGCGCTGCCATACAAGCGCGTGATCATGCCGGCGGGAAGATTGCCCGTATCAATCGGCAACAGCTGGTCGACCCCGGCAGGCTTGCGCAAGAGGGTGCCGAATTCGCCCATGGCGACCAGTTCCGCGCCCGGTTCGGTGGTCGGGGTCACGCACAGCAGCGATTCGATACCGGGACCGCGTACCGTTTTCCAGCGCCCGTCGGTGGAGCGGATCAGGACCGTGCCGAGGCGGCTGGCAGCGGCGAGTCGCCCATCGGCCAGTTCGGTCATGCACTGGGCCCCGACGGGGCGGATGAGCGCGTATGACTCGACCGAGCCCGGCGCTCCGGCGTCGCCGGTCGCATCTTTCCATCCATTGTCGACGTCGCCTGCGAGCAGTTGCGCGTAGTCAGGTGCGAAACGCTGCAACAACGAACGATTGCTGGCGGCAAGCTTGCTGCGGCCGTACACGACATTCGCATTGACCGGTGTCGTGATGAGGCGCCCAAGGTCGACCGCCTTGTCGCCCTTGACCACGAAATTGCCCAGCAAGCGGCCACCTTCGGGAATGCGCAGGATCTTGCGGCTTTTGGTGTCGCTGAATGCGTAGAAGCGGTATTCGCCCGGCGGCAGCGCGCCGCTGAAGAAGGACGTATCGCGCGACAACTCAGGGGCCAGTTGCATCAGGACGTAGGTGTCCTGGAAATCGTTTTTGCCGTTAAGTTGCGCTTCGGTAAGCCGCTGCACCGTAATCTGGTTGACGCCGTTGACCGCCCCGGTGTTCGAGGTCATGCTCACCAGCACCGGCTTCATGGTCGAGTTTTGCGGCAGTTTAAGGGGATCGGTAACGAATGTGGTCGACACGCAGCCCGACATCAGCAGCACAGCGCCGTACATCAGCGCCAGACGGGGCAGAATGAACCTGGATAATAGAGACATGTTTATGTTGAAAGAACGAAGAAGCCTACATGCTATGCGAAGTTATGTATAGGAAAAACTACTTTTGATATGGAAACGATATTTATAGCTGGCCGTGCTCGGCGAACGAATGCACATGTGGGCCTGCGACAACAAAATGGTCCAGCACGCGCACATCGATCAGCGCCAGGGCTTGCACCAGCGAACGGGTCAACAACAGGTCGGCTTCGCTCGGATCGGGGTTGCCGGACGGGTGGTTGTGCGCCAGCAAGATACTGGCCGCGTTGCGCGCCAGTGCCGCCTTCACCACCTCGCGCGGGTGGACGCTGGTGTGTGTCAGCGTGCCGCGGAACATTTCCTCGCAGGCGATCAGGCGATTTTTGACGTCCAGGAACAGCACCAGAAAGGATTCGTGCGGCTGGCGGCCGAGGTGCATGCGCAGGTATTGACGCACCGCTTCCGGCGAGTTCAATAGTTCGCCGCTTTCGAGCCGCTCGCCGATGGCGCGCTGGGCCAGCTCCATCACGGCCTGCAATTGCGCGAACTTGGCCGGCCCCAGGCCGTGCACCGTCGAAAATTGAAGCAGGCTGGCGCCGAACAGGCCGTTGATCGAACCGAAGCGCAACAGCAGGTCGCGCCCCAGCTCGACCGCGCTCTTGCCGCGCACGCCCACGCGCAGGAAGACGGCCAGCAATTCCGGGTCGGACAGCGCCGCCGCCCCTTCGCTGATGAGCCGCTCGCGCGGACGCTGCTGCTCGGGCAAGTCCTTGATTCCCATCGTGCCTCCAATTGAATGTTAAAATTGCAACATGGCGAGCGTCAGGCGAGCGACGATCGACGCGGGCATTCGCTCCGCTGGTCGGGCGCAGCACGACAGGCCATTATCGGCGTGCCGAGGCGCGCCTTACTGATCCCGCCATGACAATCGGCGGGAACCTGGAAGGCATTTTGAAATCGACGGATGGTTGAATGCGCATAATCGCCCTATCAGGAATCGCGCTGCTGGCCTCACTGGCCCACGCCGCGCCAGCGCAGCGCTGGGTCGACGGCGACGACGTCCTCTTGCGCGCCGGGCCGAAGTCCGACGCTGCCGCCGTGGCCCGCCTGCGGCGCAACAGCGTGGTCACCCTGGTGCGCGAAGAAAGCGCGCTCGGCTACTGCGAAATCCGCACCGCCGACGGCGCCACCGGCTACACCGCGTGCCGCTATCTGATGCGCGCGCCGATGATCGCCGTCACTGCGCAGGGCCAGCCGCGCCCGGAACAAGCGGATCCGGAACGCGCCTTCTGGCGACAACCGGACTGGAGCAACCTGGAGCGCTACGCGCAAGCGCTCAGGGAGCGCAACCTCCGGATCAAGCAGCAGGGGCCGTTCCCGCGCTGCGAGGCGCTCGAAAAAATGAAGGCGCACCTGGCCTTGGGCATGCACGCCGCCAAGCCCGCCCCGTTCGCCGACTGGGCCGAGCTCAAGCGCACGGCGGTGCGCCTGCGCTCGCAAGACAAGGCCGAGGCGCAAGCCTGGGAAATTGCCGCCGACCTGCGCGCGAAGGTGGGCCTGTCGTCCAGCGAACTGTACAGCACCGACGATGCAGGCGGCCGGCGCCGTCTCTCCGGGCTGATGACAGTGCTGGAGTTCAGCGAGGTGACGCCCTCGCTGTTCCGTAGCGAGGCCCAGGTGGCGCCACCGGCCAGTACTGCCGAACAGGCCAGCGGCCGCTTCGGCATCATGTTCCGGCAAGTGAGCAACCCGCGTCCCAAGCCCACGCACACGAGCGACGACGACAATTCGCCGAGCGACGCTTCGCCGGGCGACGCCTCGCCGGGCTTGTACGATATCAAGAGCCGCACCGATGCCCTGATGCGTCCCGTGCACCGGGTCCAGCTCAGCCGCGACGGCGCCCTGCGATCCGCACCGAGCCTGGTCCGCAAGACCGTCACCTTGTGGCGCGAAGCCGACCAACCCGAATGCAAAGGCTGGATTCCCGGCTTCGCCTTCGGTGCGGCCGATGCCGGCCCGTGGCGTTTTTTCGGCCCCCTTGCCGCTGCCAACAAGAAACACAATACCCATCCGCCCGGCAGTCTGTTCGCTTTCTACACCACACTCGACCTGCCGCCCGGCCCGGCCAAGGTCAGCGAGACGCACATGACGCTCGCGCGCGCCGGTACCGGTTTTGTCAAAGGCACCCATCTGTACTACGACCTCGACGCCGACGGCATCGCCGATCTGGCCATCTGGGAAGGGGAGGGCAAGGGGCCCGGCGATATTGAACGGCGCAGCACCGCCACCGATGACCGCTGGTACCGCCTGGTGCTGGTCAATATCAACGGCGCCTGGAAAGTGCTGGGCAGCGACACGTTCAGCTATGGCTGCGGCTGCTGAGCAGTCGCCCGGCTTGCGCACTTGCCCGCAATCAAATGCGGGCAAGCGAGACCGTTCGGGCCACGGTGGCTTACAATGTCGCTTTGCACGCCTCGATACCGACCATGTCCACTACCACCCCCGCCGTCGTCACCGAATCGGCCTACCTGACCCTGCACTACCGCCTGGCCACGCAAGACGGCGCCGATCTGATCACGACCTTCGCCGGCAACCCGGCCACCCTGATGATGGGCAGCGGCCAGCTCGCGCCTTTCCTCGAAACCTGCCTGCTGGGCTTGCCTGAAGGCACGCACCAGACCTTCCAGCTGGCCCCGGCGCAAGCCTTCGGCGAGCGCAACCCGGAGCTGGTGCGCGATGTCTCGCGCGCCACCCTGGACGAGAATTCCGCCCCCGGCGCCGACTATCAAGTGGGCGACCTGGTCGACTTTGCCGCACCGGGCGGCGGCCGTTTCGCCGGCGTGCTGCGCCAGTTCGGCGAGGATGCGGTGACGTTCGACTTCAACCATCCTTTGGCTGGCCAGTCGCTGCAATTCGAAGTTCGCCTGATTTCGGTACTTTGATTGTCGTCACACATATAACTGTTGTACAGAACGTTGTTTAAATAAGACAAAGAGGTTCATCATGGACAGCGAAATTCTCCTGGCCCAGCCGCGCGGTTTTTGCGCCGGCGTCGACCGCGCAATCGAAATCGTCGAGCGCGCCCTGCAACAATTCGGCGCGCCGATCTACGTGCGCCACGAAATCGTGCATAACGCCTACGTGGTCGAGGACTTGCGCAACAAGGGCGCGATCTTCATCGAGGAGCTTGACGATGTCCCGGCCGGCAACACCTTGGTGTTCTCCGCCCACGGCGTCTCGAAAGCGGTGCGCGCCGAAGCCGAAGCGCGCGGGCTGACCATTTTCGATGCCACCTGTCCGCTGGTGACCAAGGTGCACGTCGAGGTCGCCAAGATGCGGCGCCAGGGTTGCGAGATCGTCATGATCGGCCACGACGGCCATCCGGAAGTCGAAGGCACCATGGGCCAGACCGATGAAGGCATGCACCTGGTCGAAACCGTGGCCGACGTGGCCACCTTGCAAGTGAAGACGCCCGACCAACTGGCCTACGTGTCGCAAACCACCTTGTCGGTGGACGACACGGCCGACATCATCGCCGCGCTCAAGGAAAAATTCCCGAACATCATCGAGCCGAAAAAGGGCGACATCTGCTACGCCACCACCAACCGCCAGGAAGCGGTCAAGTTCATGGCGCCCCAGGTGGAAGTGGTGATCGTTGTCGGTAGCCCCAACAGTTCGAACTCGAACCGCCTGCGCGAAGTGGCGGAAAAGAAGGGCACCCCCGCTTACATGGTCGACAACGCCTCGCAGATCGATCCGAAATGGCTGGTCGGCAAGCTGCGCATCGGCGTGACCGCCGGGGCCTCGGCGCCGGAAGTGCTGGTCCAGGCTGTCATCGACCGCCTCAAGGAACTCGGCGCGCGCAGCGTGCGCGCGCTCGACGGCGTGGAAGAGCATGTCACCTTCCCCTTGCCCAAGGGACTAGACGGTATCAAGGCCGGGGTTGCATAACCCAAAGCATGGCCGTTTGTCAAAATTAAATTCGGAACACGTGTGATTTTCCGATATTAGTTTTTTCCAAACCTCGTTATGATGTTGACGCTCAGATGTTGTCATCGGGACGTCATGTTCGTTCTGATGACGCACGGTTGCAGCAAAGACATGAAAAACCGCCGTTCCCGTGGCCAGGGACAGCGGAGTGTACAAGCGGCGTCAGGCCAGGAGCGGCACTACGGGGGTTTCCCCGGGTGCCGTTTTTGTTAGATCGAATTGAAACGGGGTCATCATGGATACCTTTATCCAACAAATTATCAACGGCCTTGTGCTCGGCAGCATGTATGCCCTGGTCGCGCTGGGTTACACCATGGTGTATGGGGTGCTCAACCTGATTAACTTCGCCCACGGCGACGTACTGATGATCGGCGCCATGGTGGGCTTGTCGATCCTCAAGGGCCTCGAGATCGTCGCGCCCGGCCTGCCCGGGTATGTGGACCTGGCCATCGCCATCATCGGCGCCATTCCGGTGTGCATGATTGTCAATATCCTCATCGAGCGGGTCGCCTACCGGCGCCTGCGCAACGCGCCGCGCCTGGCGCCCCTGATCACCGCGATCGGCATTTCGACCCTGCTCACCACGTTCTCGATGATGATCTGGGGCCGCAGCCCGCTATCCTTCCCGCAACTGCTGTCGAGCGAACCGATCCATATCGGCGGCGCCGTGATTTCCCAGACCCAGGTGTTGCTGCTGGCCTTGGCGGGCATGTCGATGGGCGCGCTGGTGTTGCTGGTCGAAAAAACCAAGATGGGCCGCGCCATGCGCGCCACCGCCGAAAATCCGCGCGTGGCCGGCTTGATGGGGGTCGACTCCAATAAAGTCATCGTGGCGACGTTTGCCATCGGCGCGGCGCTGGCCGCGGTGGCCGGTGTGATGTGGGGTGCCAACTATTCCTCGATTCAATTCGCGATGGGTTTCCTGCCCGGCCTGAAAGCCTTCTCGGCCGCGGTGCTGGGCGGCATCGGCAATATTTACGGCGCCATGATCGGCGGCATCCTGCTCGGCCTGATCGAAGCGCTCGGCGCCGGTTACATCGGCGCGGCCACCGGCGGCTTTTTGGGCAGTCACTACCAGGATATTTTCGCCTTTGTCGTCCTGATCATCGTGCTCACGATCCGGCCATCCGGCATCATGGGCGAGCGCGTCGCCGACCGTGCCTGAGCACAGAAAAGGAACATCATGGCTCTGCTCTCATTCAATTTTGAAACCCACCCGCGCCAGGCCCGCATCAGCATGGTGGCGCTGCTGCTGACTTTGCTGATCTTCCCTTTCGTTGCCCAGCAGTTCGGCAACTCGTGGGTGCGCATCGTCGACATGGCCTTGCTGTACATCATGCTGGCGCTGGGCCTGAACATCGTGGTCGGCTTCGCCGGCCTGCTCGACCTCGGCTACATTGCCTTCTTCGCCGTGGGCGCCTACATGACGGGCCTCTTGGCCTCGCCGCAATTTGCCGCCCTGCTCGAATCGGTCGTCAACCAGTTTCCGGTGTTCGGGGAATGGCTGGTCGCGATCATGGGGCCGGAAATCAGGGAGAGCGGGATCCACCTGTCGGTCTGGCTGATCGTGCCGCTGGCGGCGGCCACGGCCGGCTTGTTCGGCGCCTTGCTGGGCGCGCCCACGCTCAAGCTGCGCGGCGACTACCTGGCCATCGTGACCCTGGGCTTCGGCGAGATCATCCGCATTTTCATGGTCAACCTGAACGACCCGATCAACTTCACCAATGGTCCGCAGGGCATCAACCTGATCGATCCGATCCGCATTTTCGGCGTCTCGCTCGCTGGCGAGCCGGGCTCGAAGGCGACCGTCTTCATCGGCAGCTACGGCATGCCGTCAGTGAACGCTTACTATTTCCTGTTTTTGTTCCTGTGCATCGCCATCGTGTTCATCACCTCGCGCCTGCAGCACTCGCGCCTTGGGCGCGCCTGGGTGGCGATCCGCGAAGACGAAATCGCGGCCAAGGCCATGGGCATCAACACCCGCAACGTCAAGCTGCTCGCGTTCACCATGGGCGCTTCGTTCGGCGGCGTGGCCGGCGCCATGTTTGCCTCGTTCCAGGGCTTCGTGTCGCCCGAATCGTTCTCGCTGACCGAATCGATTGCCGTGCTGGCGATGGTGGTGCTGGGCGGTATCGGCCACATTCCGGGCGTGATCATGGGCGGCATCCTGCTGGCGGCCTTGCCGGAAGTGCTGCGCCACGTGGTGGAACCCCTTCAGATGACCTTGTTCGGCAAGGTCCTGATCGAAGCGGAAGTGCTGCGCCAGTTGCTGTATGGCCTGGCGATGGTATTGATCATGCTCAACCGTCCGGCCGGCCTGTGGCCGTCGCCGAAGCATGAAGACCGGCCAGATGCCGCCGAGACCAACAAAAGCGGCGAGTTGCCGGCCTGATGGCGGCGTGAGGATATCCAGATGAGCGAACAAGTCATTCTCCACATCGAAGGCGTGAACAAGCGCTTCGGCGGTTTGCAAGCGCTGACCAACGTCGGCATCAAGATCATGCGCGGGCAGATTTACGGGCTGATCGGCCCCAACGGCGCCGGCAAGACCACGTTCTTTAATGTGATCACCGGGCTGTACCAGCCCGATACCGGCACCTTCGAGCTGGCCGGCAAACCGTATTCGCCGTCGGCCCCGCACCTGGTGGCCAAGGCCGGCATTGCCCGCACCTTCCAGAATATCCGCCTGTTCGGCGAGATGACGGCGCTCGAAAACGTGATGGTCGGCTGCCACGTGCGCACCCACCAGGGCGTGTTCGGCGCGGTATTCCGGCACAAGGCGGCGCGCCTCGAAGAAGCGGCGATCCGCGCGCGCGCGCAGGAGTTGCTCGACTTTGTCGGCATTGGCGCGTTTGCCAAGCGCACCGCCAAATTCCTGTCGTACGGCGACCAGCGCCGCTTGGAAATCGCGCGCGCGCTGGCCACCGATCCGCAACTGCTGGCGCTCGACGAACCGGCCGCGGGCATGAACGCGACCGAAAAGCTGGCGCTGCGCGAGTTGCTCATCAAGATCAAGAACGAAGGCAAGACCGTGCTGCTGATCGAACACGACGTCAAGCTGATGATGGGGCTGTGCGACCGCATCACCGTGCTCGAATACGGCAAACCCATCGCGGAAGGCTTACCGGCCGACATACAGAAAAATCCGGCAGTGATCGAAGCCTACCTGGGAGGTGCTCACGCATGAGCGACAATATTCTGAAGATCCAGGGCTTGAAGGTGGCGTACGGCGGCATCAAGGCCGTCAAGGGCATCGACCTGGAAGTGAACAAGGGCGAGCTGGTGACCCTGATCGGCGCTAACGGCGCCGGCAAGACCACCACCCTGAAAGCCATCACCGGCACTTTGCCAGACTGCAAGGTCGAGGGCACGATCAGCTACATGGGCGCCTCGCTCAAGGGCAGCAAGTCGTTCGAGCTGGTGCAGCAGAAACTGGCCATGGTGCCGGAAGGCCGGGGCGTGTTTACGCGCATGTCGATCCACGAAAACCTGCTGATGGGTGCGTACACGCGCAACGACAAGGCCGGGATCGATGCCGATGTGGAGAAGTGGTTCACGGTGTTTCCACGCTTGAAAGAGCGCGCGGCGCAGATGGCCGGTACCTTGTCGGGCGGCGAGCAGCAGATGCTGGCGATGGCGCGCGCCTTGATGAGCCATCCGAACCTGTTGCTGCTGGACGAGCCGTCGATGGGGCTGGCGCCGATCATGGTGGAAAAGATTTTCGAGGTGATCCGCGACGTGCACAAGCAGGGCATTACGGTGTTGCTGGTGGAGCAGAACGCGAAACTGGCGCTGGAAGCGGCCAATCGCGGCTATGTGATGGATTCGGGCGCGATCATCATGGGCGGCAACGCGCAGGACATGCTGCACGATCCGCGCGTGAAGGCGGCCTATCTGGGCGAGGAGTAAGGGCAAGGGGCGGGCGCATTATTTCGTTCGTAGACCTGTTACGGTATTTCCGCCACAGTTCCGTCATTCCCGCCACTATCCCGTCATTCCTGCCACTGTCCCGTCGACCCCGCGACTGTCCCGTCGTCCCCGCCACTGTCCCGTCGTCCCCGCGAAGGCGGGGATCCATGGCACTTTCGCTCAGTGGCAAATCTCGACGGTATCCATCGGCACGCGTGCTATGGATCCCCGCCTTCGCGGGGAGGACGGCGGTGGTGAGGTAGGCGGCGGTGGTGAGAGAAGACGGCGGCGGTGGTGAAGTAGGCGGTCATACAGCACGGAGCCAGCGCTTACGATTGCATCAGCCATAAAAAAACCCCGCAGCGCGGGGTTTTTCACTTCACGACAACAGCGCCAGATTAACGCTTGGCGGTCGTACGTGCAGCAACGTTCTGTGCAGCCTGGGTGAACTGCGATACCGCTGCGTTCACATTGGTTTCCATGGCTTCTTTAGCTTGCTTGGCGGTCTTGCTCATCTGCTCGTAGCCAGCGTTGGCGTTGCCGATCGATGCCTTGATCGCGGCAACCACGTTTTCCGAACCGGCCGGTGCATTCTTGCTCACTTCGTCAACCAGCGAAATCACCTTGCGGTTGGTTTCAGCGATCTGGAACTCGGCAGCTTTACTGAATTCAGCCTGGGTGCCGGTGGCGATTGCGGCCAGCTGGCGGCTGTACGACATCGCTTTTTCAGCATTTGGCTGAGCCTGGGCGGCGGTCAGCGAGAAAAATTCTTGTGGGTCTTTGCACGACAGCAGTTGCTTGGTAGCGATCGAGGACTCTTCCAGCGTTGCCTTGGCAGCGGTGATGTTCAGCTCGACCAGCTTTTCAATGCTTTCGAAGGCCTTCGTCGTCAGCGACGAGTACAGCGCAAACTGCGATTCAAAGTTAGCTTTGGTGGCGTTCGAAAACTGCTCAGGGATTGCAAACATATATATTCTCCAAATATTGATTAATAGTATTGTTGATAAATGCTGCGTTGAACCGGTGAGGCAGAAAAATCTGTCAAGCCAAGGCTGAACAATAGGATTGTGCAGCGCAACAAAGTCTATTTTAATGATTTCTCGACCAGAGTCAAGCGAATCTTGTGCAGTGCACAAATCTCTCGTGATCAATGGAAATAGCCGGTCCGCACAGAGTCGGCGGCACGGTTTCCAGACAGCCGGCGGCCACGCTGTCATAGACAAAACCGGCCTTGATAACATGGCAATGAGGCCCATGCTAGACTCGCGGTTCGCGCTGTCCAACCTGTTGATACGGCGCCTTGACGTTTGACGTCGAGCGCAACCCTTGATATATGTCAAACGAAACGTTTAAAAATGTTGCGCCGCGCCACAGTGCGCCCTGGCTCTCGCCGATGCCCGTGTTTTTCGTGCTGTTGTGGAGTACCGGCTTCATCGTGGCCAAGTTCGGCCTGCCGTACGCGCCACCGCTGACCTTCCTGCTGCTGCGCTGCGCGGCGGTGCTGGTGGTGCTGCTGCCCATCGTCCTGATCTGGAAAGCGCCGTGGCCGAAAGGCAGCATCGGCCATATCGCCGTGGCCGGCTTGCTGTTGCAGGCGGGCTACCTCGGCGGCGTCTGGTGCGCCATCAAGCTCGGCATGCCGGCGGGGGTGACCGCCCTGATTGTCGGCATGCAACCTATCCTCACCGCCGCCTGCGCTCCCCTGATCGGCGAGACGGTGCGCCCGCGCCAGTGGTTGGGCCTGCTGTTCGGCCTGACCGGCGTGGCGCTGGTGGTGTATGCCAAGATCACCCTGGTCGGCCTGTCGTCGCTGGCGATCGGCTTTTGCGTGCTGGCGCTGCTGTCGATTACCGCTGGTACGATGTACCAGAAACATTTTTGTCCGCGCTTCGATTTGCGCACCGGTACCGTCATCCAGTTCGCCTCCACCGTGGCGGTGCTGCTGCCGGTCGCGCTGCTGTTCGAAGGGCTCGACTGGTCGCTCAGCAGCATCACGTGGACGCCGCGTTTCATCGGCGCGTGGATGTGGTCGGTGTTTGCGCTCTCGATCGGCGCCATCTTCCTGCTGTTTCAGTTAATCCGCCGCAGCGATGCGACCCAGGTGACCAGCCTGCTGTACCTGACGCCGCCGACCACGGCCGTCATGGCCTGGCTGATGTTCGGCGAAGCCTTCAGCTGGCTCGGCGTGGCCGGGATGCTGGTGGCGGTCATCGGTGTGGTGTGTGTTGTCAAAAAATAGGAGAAACAATGTTGGTTAGCAAAGAACAAACCATCGTGGACGCCGCGATCAGCTCGCGCCGTTCGATCCGTGCCTTCCTGCCGACCCCGGTCGCGCGCGAAGATATCGAGCAGATCCTGGCGGTGAGCGCGCGCGCGCCATCTGGCACCAATATCCAGCCATGGAAGGTCACCGTGCTGACCGGCCAGGCCAAGGAGAGCTTGTCGCAAGCCATTTTGGCGGTCCACAACGATCCCGAACTAGCCCGCCAGCATGTGGAGGAGTATCCCTATTACCCGCGCGAATGGACCTCGCCCTACATCGAGCGACGCCGCAAGGTCGGCCTGGACCTGTATTCGCTGCTGGGCCTGGAGCGCGACAACAAGGCCGGCATGCACGCCCAGTTCGGCCGCAACTACCGCTTTTTCGATGCGCCCGTGGGGCTGATTTTCACCATCGACCGGGTGCTGGAGCAGGGCTCCTGGCTCGATTACGGCATGTTCCTTGAAAACATCATGGTCGCCGCGCGCGGGCGCGGGCTCGATACCTGTCCGCAGGCGGCGTTTACGCCGTATCACAAGGTCATTGCCGAGCATCTCCAGTTGCCCTCCAGCGAGATGCTGGTGTGCGGCATGGCGCTCGGTTTCGCCGATCCGGGCAAGATCGAGAACACCCTGGTGACCGCGCGCGAACCTGTGGCAAGCTTTGTTCGCTTCATGGAATAAACGCGTACACTGTGACGGACGCAAGGAGCGCCCTGGCTACCGACGTTGTAGCCCGGCACAAGACTTCCTCCGAATGTCAAATTCGTTTGCGATTGCTGAGTACTTTGCTAGACTTCAGCGATATAAAGGTCAGCTCGCTTCAAAGGAATTCAGATGTATAAGTTTGTCTTGGGCGCTATCGCCTCCCTGCTGTTCGCTTTCACCCCGCCGGTCGAGGCCAAGGTCAAGGCCAAAGCCAAGGCCGGGGTCAGTGCGGGCAAGATCAAGAAGCAGGCCGTCGGCAAGCCGCGCTTCAAACGGCGCGAAATCGCTCCCCGCGTGGTGGCCGACAGCCGCAACACGATGGTGCGCCGTACCGTCATGGTGCGCGGCAAGCGCAAGGTCGTGTACCAGCGCGTGATCATTGCCGCCTCGATGCCCGAACGGGTGCGCCAGAGCGCCGGCGACCGTGCCGGCCTGAACCAGACGTCCGACCCGCTCGACCTCAAATCCAACGTGGCTTTCGTGCTCGACCAGAACAATGCCGAGGTATTGTTCGAAAAGAACGCGAATATCGCCTTGCCGATCGCCTCGATCACCAAGTTGATGACCGGCCTGATCGTGGTTGAAGCGCAGCAGGATATGGGCGAGGTGCTCACCATCACCGAGGACGACGTCGATCACGAAAAATTCACTAGTTCGCGCCTGCGCGTCGGTTCCAGGATGACGCGCGCCAACTTGCTGCATATCTCGCTGATGAGTTCGGAGAACCGGGCGGCGGCTGCGCTGGCGCGCAATTATCCGGGTGGCGTGGCGGGGTTTGTCGAAGCCATGAATGCCAAGGCGCGCCAGCTGGGCATGAACGATACGCGCTATGTCGATTCGAGCGGGCTGTCGAGCCGCAATGTGGCCAGCGCGCGCGATTTGGCCAAGCTGGCCATGTTCGCGTACAACCAGCCGCTGCTGCGCCAGTATTCGACCGATCCGAAATCGACCGTCGATGCGGGCGACCGGCTGATGCATTACAACAATACCAACTATCTGGTCGCGATGCCGGATTGGGATATCGGCTTGCAAAAGACCGGCTTCATTAACGAAGCGGGGCGCTGCCTGGTGATGCAGACCGTGATCCAGGGCCGCGCGGTGATCATGGTGTTTTTGGATTCGAAGGGCAAGCAATCGCGCACCGCCGATGCGGGACGGATGCGGCGCTGGCTGGAGGGCTTGCGCCCGCCGGGGTTGTCTTGATAGCGCCACAACTTCGTTCCCGCGCCAAGGCGGCCCTCGGCGGGAATCCACGGTACGGTGGCTTAGCAACGATGCCTTGGATTCCCGCCTTGGCGCGGGAATGACGGTTTTGAGGAAAGCGCTTGAATCGCGCAAGCGTTCGAAAGACTAAACCGCCGGTCCCGTATACCCCAGGGTCGCCGAAATCTGGCTCGCCGTGCTCACCAGGTCCTCCAGCCATTCTTCCTGCAAGCGATCGGCCGGCGCTGAAATCGACAGTCCGGCAATCAGCTTGCCCGAATCGTCATGGATGCCCGCCGCCATGCAGCGCACGCCTAGTTCCAGCTCTTCGTTATCGCGCGCGTAACCGCGCGTCCTGACCACGCTCAGCTCGCGTTCCAGCTTGCCCAGGTCGGTAATCGAATTCTTGTTATGCCCGGCCAGCCCGGTGCGCGTGGCATACGCCCGGATCGCCTTCGGTTCATCCACCGACAAAAACAGCTTGCCGGTCGAGGTCAGGTGCAGCGGGCCGCGTCCGCCGATGGCGCGCACCACCTGCATCCCGGAACGCTCCGAAAACGCGCGGTCGATGTACACAATCTCGTCGCCCTGGCGCACCGACAGATTGATGGTCTGCTGGGTCTTCTTGTGCAGCGAGCGCATGTAGTCGAGCGCCGCTTCGCGCACCGACAGCCGGCTTTTCACCACATTGCCCAGCTCCAGCAAACGCATGCCGAGACGGTAAGTGCCGGGTTCCACCCGGTCCACGAAGCGCGTGATGACCATGTCGTTCAGGATCCGGTGCGCAGTCGATGGATGCAATCCGGACACCTTGGACAATTCTTTCAGGCTGACCGGATCGGTATAGTTGGCCAGCGCGTCGAGCAAGGCCACCATGCGCTCGATGACCTGGATCGAGGTTTTGGGCGCTTCAACGGTGTCGATTTTCATGATGTGGTTGGTGCAGTGCAGTATATGTCCGTACTTTATACCACAATGTGAAAAGGATTGGCAATTTCCCTTTGCGGCGCGGCAAAGATGGCGCAGCGGCGGCGGGGCGGGGCATAATGCGTTTTACCTGTTTTTTTGAAGAGACTCCATGACCGAGCCTGTCAGTGAATTCAAGAGCAAAAGCGGCCTCCAACGCATCGTGGCGGCGACCGGCTATTCGATCGATGGCTTCAAATCGGCCTGGGCAAGCGAGCATGCCTTCCGCCAGGAACTGTTCCTGGTCGTTATCGGCACCGTCATCGCCCTGCTGTTGCCAATTTCTTCCTTCCAGAAACTGTTCCTGATTGCCGTGCTGGTGCTGGTGCTCATCGTCGAACTGATCAACTCGGCCATCGAAGCCGTGGTCGACCGCGTCTCGCTCGAACGCCATCCGCTGTCGAAGAATGCCAAGGATTTTGGCAGCGCCGCCGTGATGCTGGCGGTCATGATTGCCGTGGCCTCGTGGGCGGTGGTACTGTTCAACCGCTTCTACTAAGATAGGCTCTAAGTAGCACCCCTTTCAAGGTCCACCCGGCACTAACCTGAGTCTGACATGTCTAATGCGCTTTTAGACATGTTCAGGGGTAATATCATGGTGATGGATGAGGTGATGGCCCGTTTCGCCGAACGGGCACCTGTTCCCGTAATGGCGAGGTTGGCCATACAGCGCGCATTGGACCAGAACTGGATCGATACCGTGTTCGAACAGTATCGCCAGTCGCAATATACGCGCGAATTATTGTTTTCGACGATCATGGAGATTATGTCTGTGGTGGCGATGGGCCTGCGCCCGTCGTTACACGCGGCGGCCAAAGCCTATGTGAATCTGCCGGTGTCGATCACGGCCCTGTACGACAAGATCAACCATGCAGATCTCGGTGTGATGCGGGCGTTGATTCAAGGTAGCCAAGACCGCCTCAGCCCGGTATTGGACGCGATGCAGCCAACCCCCGCGGCGACCGTAGCCAGGCTACCGCCTGCGCATCGTCGACGGCAGCCATTTGCCGGCGAGCGAGAAGCGGCTCAAGCCGCTGCGCCAGTTCCGCAGCGCGGCCTTGCCGGGACATTCGCTGGTGGTGTATGACCCCGATAGCGGCCTGGTGATCGATTTGCTGCCTTGTGAGGATGCGCATGCACAGGAGCGCGCCTGCATGGCGCCGATCCTCGAGCGCGCGCAGTCGGGCGAACTGTGGATCGCTGATCGTAACTTTAGCACCAGATCCATCCTGGCCGGCTGGCATCGACGCGGTAGCGCCTTCATCGTACGCGAGCATGGCCGCACGCCTAACCCCACCGCTTGCGACGCGCCGCATGTCTGCGGACGCGTCGACACCGGCCTGGTCTCCGAACAGCCGGTGAGCATCGGCACGGAGGAAGACGGGCAACTGTTGTTGCGCCGCATTGAGGTGCAACTGGACCGACCCACCGATGACGGCGATACAGTGATCCGGTTGCTGAGCAACCTGCCCGAGTCGAGGTTTAGCGCCGAATATATCGCCTCTCTCTACCGTAGGCGCTGGCGTATCGACAACATGTTCCAGCGCCTGGAGTCGGCCCTGAACAGTGAAGTGGCAACGCTGGGTCACCCGCGCGCCGCATTGCTCGCGTTTGGCGTCGCCGTGCTGGCGCATAACGTGCTCGCAGTGCTCGAACGCGCCATCATGATCCGTCACCAACTGGAGCCGGGCGGCGAGATCGAACTATCGGCCTTCTACCTCGCACTGGAGGTGAAGGCAGCCTATGAGGGCATGATGATCGCCCTTCCCAGCAGTGATTGGCGCGCTTACGACAACCTTGATGCCCGCCAGTTGGCGGACTTGTTGCTGCAAGTGGCGGCACGTGCTGACCCAAAAAGACTACGCAAACACAAACGCGGGCCGCAAGTACCGAAGTCGGGGTACGTGTCTGGTGCCGAAGCGCGCAAACACGTATCCACTGCACGGGTTCTGAAGGAGGGGCGGATCGTATGAGGACCTTGAAAGGGGTGGCTCTAAGTAGTCACCGGAAATTTATTGTAAATTCCGTCCCATAATTTGCCGTGATGGAATTAACCTCGTCGAGCAGTGCGCTGGCGGTAAGGTGAGCGAACTTGCGCCAAAAGTCGCGCTTGTCCTTCAAACTAAGGCGGCAACGCTTGTAGCGAAACGCCATGCGCTTCAGATATTCTTTGATGCTGTTGCGGCTGAGCGGCTATGCTTCGCGTCTTCCCATTGCCGCTGCAGTGTCCTGGCTGTCCCGCCCGCATCGCGCGTCAGATCGCCGAGCTGGCGCCGCTCCTCGTCGGACAGCTTCGGCGGCCGGCCGGTGTGCCGCCCCTCGACGTTATAGATCAGAATTTGACAAGAAAAATCTGGCGATTACTTAAGTCCACTGATCGATTGATATTGGCCCGCCTTATGCGCGGGCCGCATATCGAACCGCGAAACGATTCCTTCGCTTTCGCCGCAGCGGGCCGTATTCTGGTGTTCCAGGAGGTGGCGCCATGACGGAACTCTTTCCCCATTTTCAAGTAATCGTGGTCAGTGGACTGCATGACAGCGGACCGGGTCATTGGCAGTCGCGCTGGCAGCGCCTGCACCCGGAATTCGTGCGCGTGCGCCAGGATGATTTCGACCAGCCCGACCTGGCGGCCTGGGCGGCGCGGCTGGACCAGGTGCGCCGATCCGATCCGCGTCCCGCGCTGCTGGTGGCGCACAGTTTCGGCTGCCTGACAGCGGTGCACAGCATCGCCCGCAGCAGCGACGGCGTGGCCGGCGCCCTGCTGGTCGCGCCGGCCGATCCCGACAGATTCGGTGTGGCCGAGCGCCTGCCCGCGCTGTCGCTCGATTGCCCTAGCATATTGGTCAGTAGCGCCAACGATCCGTGGATGAGCGCGCCGCACGCGGCCTTGTGGGCGCGCCGCTGGGGCAGCGAGCTGATCGAGCAGGGCCGGCTGGGACACATCAATGCCGACTCCGGCCTGGGCGACTGGCCGGCCGGTTACAACTATTTGCAGCGCCTGGGCGAATTGGCGCACAATAGGACGCTGGCCTTTTCGGCATGATTGACATCCGCTTATAATTTTCGAACAACTTTCGAACAACTTTCGATGAACGATTGGAGATCACAATGAGTTTACGTTTGGGCGATACCGCTCCCGATTTCGAGCAGGATTCTTCGCTGGGAACGATCAAGTTTCACGAATGGGCTGGCGACTCGTGGGTGGTGCTGTTTTCGCACCCGGCCGATTTCACGCCCGTCTGCACCACCGAGCTCGGCCTGACCGCCAAGCTCAAGCCTGAATTCGACAAGCGCAACGTGAAAGCCATTGCGCTGTCGGTCGATCCGGCCGACCTGCACAAAACCTGGATCAAGGACATTGAAGAGACGCAAAAAACCGTGGTCGGCTTTCCGATCATCGCCGATGCCGACAAGAAAGTGGCCGCCCTGTACGACATGATCCACCCGGAACAGTCGGCCACGGCCACGGTGCGCTCGCTGTTCGTGATCGATCCGAAGAAAAAGATCCGCCTGTCGATCACCTATCCGATGAGCACCGGACGCAACTTCGACGAAGTGCTGCGCGTCATCGACGCTCTGCAACTGAGCGATGCCTACACCGTGGCCACGCCCGGCAACTGGCGCGATGGCGACGATGTGATTATCCCGCTGAGCGTGCAGGACCCGGAATTGATCAAGCAAAAGTATCCGAAAGGCTACACCGCCGAACGCGCGTATCTGCGGGTGACGCCGCAGCCGAACAAGTAAGCTGCCGTGCCAGGGGCGTCCTTGCCGCCAGTGGCGGAAAGGACTCCCCGGCATTACCATTTTCACCACGCCACCCTGAAACGCATAAGCAAATAAGCTTTCCGTTGTTTGAATCACGGCTGAGTCCCTATACCCTGAAGGTATTCTAGGGGCTCATTCATGCAACTTACGTATATCGTTTCAGGTTTTGCCGTCGGCCTGCTGGTCGGCATGACCGGTGTCGGCGGGGGGTCCCTCATGACACCGCTGCTCACGCTGTTGTTCGGCGTGCCGCCCTCGGTCGCCGTCGGCACCGACCTTGCGTTCGCCTCCATTACCAAGTCGGCCGGTGCGTTTACCCACCGCCTGCGCGGCACCGTGCGCTGGGATATCGTGCGCCATCTCTGTTTCGGCGCCTTGCCGGCCGCCGTGGCCGCCACCTTCGCCCTCAAGCAATTCGGCACGCTCGACAAGGAAATCGGCCAGATCATCCGTTACTCCATCGCCGGCTCGGTCATGCTGACCGTGATTGCGCTGCTGTTCCGAGGCAAGATGCTGGCCTGGATCAACGCCAGGCCCGAGCGTCAGTTGCAGGGCAGGGCGCTGGCGGCCGCCACCATTGTCTCCGGCGCGCTGCTGGGCGTGCTGGTCACGGTCTCCTCGATCGGCGCCGGCGCCATCGGTGCGACCTTGCTGGTCATGCTGTACCCGCGCATGACGCCGGCAGAAGTGGCCGGCACCGACATCGCCTACGCCGTGCCGCTGACCGCGATTGCCGCCTTCGGCCACTGGTGGCTCGGCTCGATCGACTGGGCCTTGCTCGCCATGCTGCTGATCGGCTCGCTGCCAGGCATCACCCTCGGTTCCTGGATCGCCAAATCGGTGCCGGAAGGCTTTTTGCGCGGCTTGCTGGCAACCACTCTCACCTTGGTGGCGGTCAAGCTGGTCTATTAAACTCCGTTAAAACCAGCTGCGCTCAGGGCCGGCTCGGCCACACCTGCGCCACGCGCGCGCGCAGAAACGGGTCGGCGACCACGATCGGCGCCAGCCAGCGCAGCACCGTCGCCGCTTCATGGCGCAGTTCGGTCCACAGCGCAAACTCGCAATTGAGCGCCGCATTCACGTACACCCGCACCAGCAGTTCGCGCTCGACCGGCGTGGCCCCGTCCGCCGCGCCAAGGCGCACGTAGGCCGCCACCAGCGCCTGCGTGTCGCCGCCGCGCGGCAGCATCGGCGCCGGATCGCACTCCTGCGCCCAGACGTGGAAGATGGCGCGCAGCCCCGGCGGCACGCTGACGCTGAGCATCGCGTCCGCTTGCGCTGCCCGGCAACTGTCCGGCGCGCCGCTACTTCCCTGCAAACGTTCATGGTTGTGCATGTTTCCTCCTGATCGCTGCATGTCAGACAGCGCCGGGACGAGCCGGGTTCAGCCGTTCAAGCCCGCGTTTGCGCCCGCTCAAGTCATCCGCAGCCGCGCGCTCGGCGCAATCTTAATAGCATATCGATCTATACAAATAAGAAATGCTTCGTTTGCGTTATGTGGTTCTGATGCGATTATTGCCGCTTATTAGACGAATTTGTAATAAGAGGCCCCCATGTCCCCTTCGCTTCCCAGCGACAAGCCGCCCCGGATCTTTCCGGGCTCCGACTGGCTTTTCCGCTGGTGCTACGTCAAGACCCCGCGCCGGGTCTTGCCCGGATTTGGCCTGACGCTCGGCTTCACCGTGTTTTACCTGTGCCTGATCGTCCTCATTCCACTGTCGTCGGTGTTCCTCAAGACCTTCAGCATGACCTGGCCGGCGTTCTGGGAAGTGGTGGCGTCGGAACAGGCGATCGCCTCCTACCGCCTCAGCTTCGGCGCTTCCTTTATCGCGGCGCTGATTAACACCTTCTTTGGCGGCATTGTCGCGTGGGTGCTGGTGCGTTATGAATTCCCGGGCAAGCGCATCATGGATGCGCTGGTCGACCTGCCGTTCGCGCTGCCCACCGCGGTGGCCGGCATCACGCTCACCGCGCTGTACTCGACCAACGGCTGGATCGGCAAATACTTCACCGAGCTTGGTATCAAGGTCTCGTACACGCCGTTCGGCGTGGTGGTGGCGCTCACCTTCATCGGCTTGCCCTTCGTGGTGCGCACGGTGCAGCCGGTGCTGGAAGACCTGGAAAAAGAACTCGAAGAAGCCGCCGCCAGCCTTGGCGCCAACGCCTGGCAAACCTTCACCCGCGTGGTGTTCCCGGCCGTGATGCCGGCCCTGGTGACCGGTTTTGCGCTCTCGTTCGCGCGCGCCACCGGCGAATTCGGCTCGGTCATTTTCATCGCCGGCAACCAGCCAATGATCTCCGAAATCACGCCGCTCCTCATCTACATCAAGCTCGAAGCGTACAACTACGCCGGCGCCACCGCGATTGCCGTGGTGATGCTGGTGGCCTCGTTCGCGCTGCTGTTGGCCATCAATCTGCTACAGGCGTGGACACGCGCCAGGACCGGTAAAAAGTGAGCACTGCGATTAACCAGGCGGCGACGCCCGCTACCGGCCGTGCGCGCCGCTCGTTCCGGGAACTGTTCCTGCGCCGCTCGCACCCGCTGGAACCGGTCTGGGTCAGCGCGCTGCTCAAACTCATCGCCCTGGTCTTCCTGACCCTGTTCCTGTTCATCCCACTGGCCGCCGTGTTTGCGGAAGCGTTCAAGAAGGGCGCCGAAACCTATGTGGCGGCGATTATCGATCCGGATGCGGTGGCCGCCATCAAGCTGACCCTGATCGCCGCCTTCATCTCGGTGCCGTTCAACCTGGTGTTCGGCGTATGCGCGGCGTGGTGCATCGCCAAGTTCGAATTCCGGGGCAAGTCGATCCTGCTCACCTTGATCGACCTGCCGTTCTCGGTCTCGCCGGTGATCGCCGGTTTGATCTATGTGCTCATGTTCGGCGCCCAGGGCTGGTTCGGCGAGTGGCTGGCCAGGCATGACATCAAGATCCTGTTCGCGGTGCCGGGCATCGTGCTGGCGACGGTGTTCATCACCTTCCCCTTCGTGGCGCGCGAACTGATTCCGCTGATGCAGTCGCAGGGTAACGAGGAAGAAGAAGCCGCGCTGGTGCTGGGCGCCTCGGGCTGGGCCACGTTCTGGCGCGTGACCCTGCCGAACATCAAATGGGGCCTGCTGTACGGCGTGATTTTGTGTAACGCGCGGGCGATGGGCGAATTTGGCGCGGTGTCGGTGGTGTCGGGCCACATCCGCGGCGAGACCACCACCATGCCGCTGCACGTCGAAATTCTCTATAACGAATACAACTTCGCGGCCGCCTTTGCCGTCGCCTCGCTGCTGGCATTGCTGGCGCTGGTGACCCTGGCGATCAAAACCTTTGTCGAATGGCGGCTGCGCGAAACGCACGCGCTGCACGCCGCAGACCGCAACATGGAGTACGGATCATGACGATCGAAGTGAGGAATATCAACAAGCGGTTCGGCGATTTTGTCGCCCTCGACAACGTTTCGCTGCAGTTCCCCTCGGGCGAACTGACCGCGCTGCTCGGCCCATCGGGCTGCGGCAAGACCACGCTGCTGCGCATCATCGCGGGGCTGGAGCATCCGGACAGCGGGCAGGTGCTGCTCGATGGCCAGGATGCGTCCGGCCGCCACGTGCGCGAACGCCAGGTCGGCTTTGTGTTCCAGCATTACGCGCTGTTCAAGCACATGACCGTGTTCGAGAACGTCGCTTTCGGCTTGCGCGTCAAGCCGCGCAAGGATAGGCCGAACGAACAGCAGATCCGCCACAAGGTGCAGCAACTGCTCGAACTGGTGCAGCTCGACTGGCTGGCCGACCGCCATCCGCCGCAACTGTCGGGCGGCCAGCGCCAGCGCATCGCCCTGGCGCGCGCACTGGCGGTCGAACCGCGCGTGCTGCTGCTCGACGAGCCGTTCGGCGCGCTCGACGCCAAGGTGCGCAAGGAATTGCGGCGCTGGCTGCGCCGCCTGCACGACGACCTGCACGTGACCAGCATTTTTGTGACACACGACCAGGAAGAAGCGCTGGAAGTGTCGGACCAGGTGGTCCTGATGAACAAGGGCCGGGTCGAGCAGTTGGGCTCTCCCGAGCAGGTCTACAACAACCCGGCGTCGCCCTTCGTGTACGGCTTCCTGGGCAATGTGAACTTGTTCCACGGGCGCGTGAACGACGGCGTCATGGCCAGCGGCGACGCCAGTTTTTCGGTGCCGGAGCATGCCTCGGCCAGCAACGGGCAGGGCACCGCCTACGTGCGCCCGCACGATCTCGATATCGACCGCTACACGCCGGGCGCGGACGGCATCGTCGTCAAGCTGCGCCGCGCGCATGCGATCGGTCCGCTGGCGCAGCTCGATCTTGAGCGCGCCGACAACGCCGAATTGATCGAAGCGGTCATTCCCAACGAGCGCTATCGGCAGTTGGCGTTGAAGGAAGGCGAAACGCTGGTGGTGCGTCCGCGCCGGATGCAGGTGTTTGTCGATCAGGGAGCGGCGATATGAATTTCCAACAACTGCGGTCCATCCGCGAAGCGGCCCGGCGCGGCTACAACCTGACCGAGGTGGCCAATGCCTTGTTCACGTCGCAGCCGGGCGTGAGCCGCCAGATCCGCGAGCTCGAAGACGAACTTGGGGTGGTGATCTTCGAGCGTAACGGCAAGCGCCTGACCGGCTTGACCGATCCGGGCAAGGGCATCCTGAAGATCATCGACCGCCTGCTGGTCGAAGCCGAGAACCTGCAGCAGGCCAGCATGGAATACGCCGGCAAGAACAGCGGCACTCTGACCATTGCCGCCACCCACACGCAGGCGCGCTATGCGCTGCCGAAAGTGGTGCAGTCGTTCCGCAAGGACTTCCCCGAAGTGCGCATCGCACTGCAGCAGAGCGCTCCCGATCATATCGCCGAGTGGGTTTTGTCGGGCAAGGCCGATATCGGCATCGCCACCGAAGGCCTGTCGCAGTTTCCGGACCTGGTGTCGTTCCCGTGCTACCGCTGGAGCCACCTGATCGTGGTGCCGGACGCTCATCCGCTGCTTGGCTGCTCGCCAATCCGGCTGGAAGACCTGGCCGACTATCCGCTCATTACCTACGACGTGGGCTTCACGGGGCGCGGGCATATCGACGCGGCGTTCGCCAAGGCCGCAGTGCGCCCCGACATCGTGCTCACCGCGATGGATTCGGACGTCATCAAGCAGTACGTGAGCCTGGGGATGGGCGTGGGGATCGTGGCCTCGATGGCGTTCGACCATGGGCGCGACAAGGGGCTGCGCGCGGTGGAAGCGTCGCACCTGTTCGCGGCCAACGTGACGCGCCTGGCGGTGCGGCGCGGCGCCTATCTGCGCGCGTATGCGTATCACTTCATCGAACAGTTTGCGCCGGATGTCTCGCGCGCCGATATCGAACGCGCGCTCGACGCCGACGCGCCGCGCGAAAGTCAAGCGGGGTGAGTGATTGCTTGCAAATGCGAATGATTCTCGTTTATACTTGATTTCAGCAAGCCATCCACCCACGCATAGCCCGCCGCCGTTGCCAGCCACTGCATACCGTCAAGGAAGCATCGTGTCGAGCAAACATCCACAGAATCCAAGCGAACCTTGCCAGCATGTGACGATCGCCGACAGCACCATCGGCCACGTCAGCATCTGCCCCGAATGCAGTGTGCTGCACCTGTCGCTGAACCACGTCTCGGTGCGCTTCACGCCGGAAGCGTTCCGCGCGCTCTCAAGCATGGTCGGTGACGCCCAGGCGCGGCTCGATCACGTAGCCCAGTCCAACGCCGCCGCCGCCGCTGCCGCCGTCATCGACGAAGCGCGCCACGGCCCCAAGCTGCATTAAGGAGAAGCGTATGTGCGACCACGATGCCAAAAAGCCGCTCGCGCGGTTCTTCCCTCCTGACGGCGAAGCCGCTTCGCGCACCGCGTCGTCGCGCCGCCAGCGCTTGTGGGAGCTGCCGGCCAATACCCACTGCCCGGTGATCGGCGTGTGCCTGCCGCTCGGGGTGCTGCGCAAACTGGTGAACAAGGGCGTGCGCGGCCAGGCCCTGGCCGACGACTACGAAATCCACGTCGGCGCGGTGGCCGAATGCGCCAACCGCAACCGCATCTCGAACCTGCTGCAGGATGCGCTCGACCAGCGTTACGCGCTGGTGCTGCTGCGTTTCAAGGATGCGCGCAGCGGCGACGCCGTCATGCTGCTGTGGCGCCAGGCGATCGCGCAGGGCGACGTGGCCGGGGCCTTCTGGGCCGCGCTGACGCACCCGCGCAGCGACTTTTTGGTGCAGGACACGGTGCTGCGCGAGATGCACATGATCCAGCACCAGGCCGGCGCCAACACGCGCATCGACCACGCGCACTACCTCGAACTGCAGGAAGAAAATGCCGCGCTGGCGGCCGAACTGGCGCAATCGCAGCAGCGCCACGTGCGCACGCTGGCCGACAAGGCGCGCGAGCTGGAACAGGTGCAGGCGCAGTTGATGACCGCGCGCGCCGAGCTGGTGGCGCGCGAGAGCAAGGTCGCATTTTTGCAGGCCGACATGGCGGAGCTGGCGGCCTCGGTGCCGGACCTGGAAGCGCGCACGCGGCTCAAGCAAAAGCTCGATGATGCGGCGCAGCGTTTGAATGCGCGCGATGCGCAGCTGGCGCAGCTGCGCCAGCAACTGGCGGCGTCCACGCGCCAGCTCGACGCCTTGCAGGCGGCGCGGCCGGTCGACGCGCCGGTGTGCGAGGAAGACGCAGCCGAGGCCATCGCCGCCGCGCAGCTGGTCGACAAGACCTTGCTGTGCGTGGGCGGCAGGAGCGCCAGCGTGGCCAGTTACCGCTGCATGACGGAGGAGGCGGGGGCCAGGTTCGCGCACCATGACGGTGGACAGGAGCACGGCGCCGATCTGCTGGACGCCAACCTGGCGGCGGCCGACCTGGTGATTTGCCAGACCGGCTGTATCAGCCACAATGCCTACTGGCGCGTGAAGGAGCACTGCAAGCGCACCGGCAAGCAGTGCGTGTTCGTGGAAAATCCGAGCAGCACCAGTTTTTCGCGCGGGCTGCGCCAGATCGCGATATTGGCCGCGTAGGGTCCGGCCCTCCCGCAGGCGCGGCGCCTATTTGCGGTGCTTGCCCAGGAATTCCCAGATGACGGCATTGGCATCGATATCGCGGCTGGTCCTGCCTAGCGGCAGGCCGACGTTGAAGGCGTCGGCACCGGGCCAGGTATGGCCGCCGTTCCTCACAGTGACCAGCGCCACGCTGATACCGTCGCGGCTTTGTTCCTGGTGCGTCACCTCGGTGTCGTCACGCTTGTCGCTATCGGCCGTGCGCTCGCTCGCGGGAGCGCCATCGACTCCGCTGTTTTTGAGCCAGTAGCGGTGCGACTCGCCGGCGGAGAGATAATGACCGGCCTTGCCCTCGAATGCGACGATCGTGTCGGCCGTGCCGGCGATGTGCATGACCCCGATCCTGGCCGGTTTCGCATGCTGGTCGATGACCGTTTGCGGCGTCGCCGCGCCCACTACAGCCACCGCCGCAAAAAGATGGGGCAGTTCGGTGGCCACCCGCAAGCTGAAAAAGCCGCCGCGCGACAGGCCGGTGGCGTACACGCGGCGCTGGTCGATGCGGTAGTCCACCTTCAGCCTGGCGAGCATCGCTTCGGTAAAACCGATATCGTCGCTGCTCTCCTTGCTGTCGCGCTCCAGGTTGACGTTCCAGTCTTGCTTGATGCCCTGCGGGTACACCACGATAAAGTTTTCGCGCTCGGCGGTCTGGTTCATCCGCGTGTAGAGCATCTGTTCGCGCATGGTCATGCCGCCGCCGTGGTAGTTGATTACGAGCGGGAACTGCTGTTGCGGATTGGTGGCGTACGAGGCGGGCGTGTAGACAATGAATTTTCGCTTCACGTCCTGATGGACCAGCCGCTGTTCCTGCGCCGTGGCGGGAATCGACGCGCAGAAAAAAACGATGAGCGGGAACAGCGATTTCATGGGGCATCCTTGCAGAAGTGGAAAGACCCCAAGGTAAGCCATCGGATGTGAAAACCGTGTGAAGGTGCAGGCGGCGGCCGATGGCCGCCACCCGCCCCCCGGTTTATGCGCCCGGGTTGGTAATGCGCGCGTGGATCGCGTCGATTTCAGCGACTACTTCCGGCGCCAGCGTCACCGACATGGCGTCGATATTTTCCTTCAGCTGCGCCAGGCTGGTCGCCCCGATGATGGTCGAGGCCACGAACCAGCGCGAGTAACACCACGCCAGCGCCATCTGCGCCGGCGTCATGCCGTTGGCGCGCGCCAGGGCCGCGTATTCCTTGACCGCCGCCAGCACCGGCGCGCGCAGGTAACGCGGGCTCCACGACGCCGGAAAAATCGTCAACCGTCCACTGGCCTTGGGGTCGTCCAGGTACTTCGCGCTCAACTGGCCGAACGCCAGCGGGCTGTAGGCCAGCAAACCCACATCTTCGCGAAAGCAGGTTTCGTCCATCAGGCTGGTCTCGAACTTGCGTGCGGTCAGGTTGTACAGGTTCTGCACGCTGGCAATACGCGGCAGGCCGTTCATCTCGGCCTGCTTGACGAATTCGCTCACGCCCCACGCGCTCTCGTTCGACAAGCCGACATGCTTGACCTTGCCGGCGTCGATCAGGTCCTTCAGACCGGCCAGGGTTTCTTCGACGGGAATGGCGGCGCGCTCTTGGGCCGGGTCGAACGCGGTGGCGCCGAAGATCGGCACATTCCGGCTCGGCCAATGCAATTGGTATAAATCGATATGGTCGGTCTGCAGGCGCCGCAGGCTATCTTCCACCGCCGCGCGCAGGCTGGCGGCATCGAGGTTCTGCTTTCCTTCGCGCACCCAGTGCAGGTTCGGATTCGGCCCGGCCGCCTTGGTGGCCAGGATGATCTCGCCGCGCCGGCCGCTCTTTTTGAGCCAGCTGCCGATAAAGCGCTCGGTGTCGCCCTGCGTCTGCGGACGCGGCATGACCGGATACATTTCGGCGGTGTCGACAAAATTGATGCCGCGCTCGAGCGCGTAATCGAGCTGGCTGTGCGCGTCGGTTTCGCTGTTTTGCTCGCCGAAGGTCATGGTGCCGAGGCAGATTTTCGATACTTCGAGCGGGGTGCGTCCGAGCCTGGTCTTGATCATGGTGCGTTCCTTATGGTCGAAGGGCCTGCGCGCATTCGCGGATCAGGCCCGGTCCCTGGTAAATCAGGCCGGTATATAACTGTACCAGCGAGGCGCCCAGATGGATTTTTTCTTTGGCGTCGGCCCCGCGCATGATGCCGCCCACGCCGATAATCGGCACTGCGTCGCCCAGTTCCTGGCGCAGCGCGCGGATCACGATGTTCGACAGCTCGAACACCGGGTCGCCCGAGACGCCGCCGGTTTCCTGGCCGTGTTTCATGCGCTCGACTTCGCGATGACTGAGGGTGGTGTTGGTGGCGATGACGCCGTCGATCTTGTGGCGCAGCAGGGCCCCGGCGATATCCTTGATCTGGTCGCCGTCGACGTCCGGCGCGATCTTGAGCGCCAGCGGCACATAGCGCTTGTGCTGGTCGGCCAGGCGCAGTTGCGCGTCCTTGAGCCGCGCGAGCAGGGCGTCCAGTTCCGACGCGCCCTGCAGCTGGCGCAGGTTGGCGGTATTCGGCGAGGAGATATTGACCGTCACGTAGCTGGCGTATGGGTACACTTTTTCGAGGCAGTGCAGATAGTCGTCGACCGCGTTTTCGATCGGCGTGCTGGCGTTCTTGCCGATGTTTAGGCCAAGCACGCCCTGCTTGTCCTGGTAAAATTTCGAGGCCTGCACGTTGGCGACGAAGGCATCGACCCCGCCATTATTGAAGCCCATGCGGTTGATCACGGCGCGCTTGGCCGGAATGCGGAAAATGCGCGGCTTGGGATTGCCCGGCTGCGGCTTGGGCGTGACGGTGCCGACTTCGATAAAGCCGAAACCGAGGCTTGAGAGGCCGTCGATGTAGGCGCCATCCTTGTCCAGGCCCGCGGCCAGGCCGACCGGGTTGGGGAAGGTAATGCCCATGACGGTGCGCGGATCGGGCGCGGGTTTGCTTAACAGGCCGGTCAGGCCCAGCGCGGCCGCGCTACGCAGGAAGGGCAGGGTGACATTGTGCGCCGTCTCGGGCTTGAGGGTGAACAGCAGGGGACGACCTAAGGCATACAGCAGTTTCTGGGACATGGAGTGCTCGGGTTGGTGCGGGTGCCGGCATTTTACCGTGCGCCGGGGCTGGCCGCTCACTGCCCATCCACAAGCGGTTAGCGATCGAGCAGGCTCCAGATGCCGTCGATGCGCGCTTCGAGCGGCCGGAAGTTGATCTTGTAGGCCATCTTGGGACTTTGCTCGATCCAGTATCCGAGATACACGAACGGCAGTTTCAGTTCGCTGGCCTGGGCGATCTGCCACAGCACGTTGTAGGTGCCGAAGGAGGCGCCTGGCACGTCGGGGTCGAAAAACGTGTACACCGACGACAGGCCGTCCGACAGCACGTCGATGATCGAGACCATGCGCAGCACGCCCTCGCCATCGCGGAATTCCACCAGGCGCGTGTTGACGCGGCTTTGCAGCAGGAACTGGGCGTACTGGTCGCGGCTGTCCTGGTCCATGCCGCCGCCGACGTGGCGCGTGGTCTGGTAGCGCAGGTAAAGCGCGTAGTGTTCGTCCGAAAAACTCAGGTTGGCGACGGTGGCCAGCAGCGCCGCGTGGCGCGTCCAGGCGCGCCGCTGGCCGCGGCTGGGGGCAAATTCGGCGGCGCGCACGCGCACCGGAATGCAGGCGTTGCAGCCGTCGCAGTAAGGGCGATAGGTGAAGATGCCGCTGCGCCGGAAGCCGTTCTTGACCAGTTCGGAGTAGACGTCGGCGTTGATCAGGTGCGAAGGGGTGGCCACTTGCGAGCGCGCCTGCCGGGCGTCGAGATAGCTGCACGGGTAGGGCGCTGTGGTGTAGAACTGCAGCGTCGAGAAAGGCAGGTCGTTTAAGTGCGTCATGCAGTCGCTTTCGATACGGCGTGGTTGCGAACGGTGGCCCTGGTTGCTTCCTTCGGTTCTATTGTAGCCAAACTTTACGCTGTTTACGGCATCTGTGTAAATGGCGAGCCCGGTTTCCATTGTGCGATGCCGGGCTTGGCGATCGCGTCGCGCAAATGCGCCAAAAAGGCGGTGCGCGTGATCGGCGCCGCGCCCAGCGACGCCAGGTGGCCGGTCTCCTGCTGGCAGTCGATCATGGCCACGCCGTGGCGGCGCAAAAAGGCGACCAGGAAGGCCAGCGCGATCTTGGAACCGTCGGTCACGCGCGCGAACATCGATTCGCCGTAGAACATGCGGCCGATGCACACGCCATAGGCGCCGCCAACCAGTTCGCCATCGAGCCACAGTTCCGACGAGTGGGCGTAACCCATCGCGTGCAGGCCGCTGTAGCCTGCGACGATGTCGTCCGAAATCCAGGTGCCCGGCCCATCCTTGCGCGGGGCGGCGCAGGCGCGCATCACGTCCCCGAAAGCGCTGTCGAAGCGCACCTGCCAGCGTCCGCCTTCTTCCATGCTGCGCTCGACCCGGCGCAGGGCCTTGCGCAGACTGTTGCTGATGCGAAAATCCTCAGTCATCAGCACCATGCGCGGATCGGTGCTCCACCAGAGGATGGGCTGGCCTTCGGAAAACCAGGGAAAGATGCCGTGGCGGTAGGCGCTCAGCAGGCGCTCGGGGGACAGGTCGGCCCCGGCCGCCAGCAGGCCCGGCGCGTCGGAGGTGAGCGCTGCGGCGACGTCGGGAAACGGCGAATCGGTCTCAAGCCAGGGAATCATGGCTTATTCGGGATCGCTGGCAATGCGCATCGCCCGCACCACGTCGTGCGTGTGGAAGCCGAAGCCGCCGCCGTCGCGCATGCGGGCGCAATCGGCGAAAAACAGTTCCAGGGTGGTGCGGATGGTGGGGAAGGCCAGGTCGTCCCACGGAATCTCGTGCTCGGCGAACATGCGCGCATCCAGGCTTTCGATGCCGGGCGCAAAGTCCAGGCTGCGCAGGCGGGCCAGGTAGAACAGATGGACCTGGTGCACCTGGGCTACATTAAGCAGGCTGAACAAGTTGCCGATCTCGATATCGGCGCCGGCTTCCTCTTCGGTTTCGCGAACTGCGGCCTCGGCGGTGGTTTCATCGTTTTCCATGAAGCCGGCCGGCAAGGTCCAGAAGCCGTGGCGCGGTTCGATCGCACGCTTGCACAGCAGCACGCGCACTTCTTCGCCCTCCGGTTGCCATACAGGAATGGAGCCGACGACGAGCTTGGGGTTCTGGTAGTGGATCGCCGCGCATTGCTTGCACACATAGCGGGGGCGGTTGTCGCCCTCCGGGATGAGCAGGTCGACGGGATGGGCGCATTCGGAACAAAATTTCATAGTCAAATGGGAAGAATGATTTTCGCTTACTGTACACCGATTGCAGGCCGGATGCCGTGCGCGCGGGGCGTAAAAGCGTGCTGACGCCCCTGCGCCCGCGTTTGGTTTAGAGCTATCGCACATCTTGATTGGATTAATATTGCCTAATTCTGAAAAGGCCCCTATAATAGCTACATACAGACGCGGGGTGGAGCAGTCTGGCAGCTCGTCGGGCTCATAACCCGAAGGTCACAGGTTCAAATCCTGTCCCCGCAACCAAACACAGCAAGCCGCTGATTCTCTTACAGGAATCAGCGGCTTTCGCTTTTGCGGACAGCACTTTCAGTGCTTGCGCTCGGCTCAGGAATGCTGGTGCATGGCCGCCATGGCTTGCCCGATGAACGCCTTCATCTCATCGGTGATCCAGCTGCCGATCATCAGCAGCGGTTCCTTTTCGTAAGCGGTGCGGATTTTCGCATGCGTGGCGGGATCGTCGCCGGCGAACGACTGGGATAAATCGATCCATTCGCGCATCAACTGTCGCACCGGCGGATCGTCCGGGGCCGCGCCGTCCGCGATGGCCTTGCGCACCCGCGCGATCAGCGCCGGCCACTCGTCCATGCGCAGGCGATAGTGCGCATCCATGTACGCGAACTCCGCGGGCGAGACGTATTTTTTGAACATCGCCAGGCGCGACTGGGTGAACGCTTCCTTCAAAAACGCCTCCACCTCCGGTGTGATGCCGTTCTGCTCGCGCAGCGCCGGTTCGCGCGCCTGCATGGCGAGGATGCGCACCATGATGTCCGGGTCGCCGTTGGTGTCGCGCTCCAACTTCAACATCCATTCCTGCGACAGCAATTGCGCGGCAGGGCTTGATGTCGGCGTGCCGGCGGCGATCATTTGCTTGAAGCGCGCCACCATCGCATCCCACTCGGCGATGCAGGCGGCGTCGCCGGCGAAAAACGGCAGCTGTTTCAGTTCTTCTTTTGAAAAATAGGTATCGTACATGGTCATTAACTCCAAAGTGGTCAGCCACGCGGCCAGGTCCGGCTCCACCCCGGCATCGAGTTCGCCCTGCAGCGTTGTCAGCTGCGCGCGCAAGATGCCGGCCCGGTCGATCTGGCGGGTCAGCGCGGTGATCTGCTGCTCCACGATGCCCGACAGGTTGGAGCCCGGATTGGCCAGGAAGGTTCCGATGTCGGCCAGCGACACGCCAAAGCGGCGCAGCGCCTGCACCTGGTGCAGGCGGGCGATATCGTCGCGGTTGTACAGGCGGTAGCCGGCCTCGGAACGCGCCGAAGGACAGAGCAAGCCAATGGCGTCGTAATGATGGAGCGCGCGTACCGTCAATCCTGACCGTTTCGCCAGCTCGCCTACTTTCAACTTCATCGAATCGCTCCTTGTCTTCATGCGTGAACACAGTCTGGAGTCTGACGTGGCGTCAGGGTCAAGCTTATTCGCCGGCGTCGGTTTGCGGGCGCGGATGCAGGCTGGCCCACAAATGGGCCGCCGCCATGGTCCGGTGCGGCGCGTAGTGCGCCAGCAGGGCTTCGGTGCGCGCCATGTCCGGCTTGGCGTCTTCGCCCAGCAGGTGCTGCAAGGCCGCACGGATCGCAACGTCGCCATGCAGCGAGCAGTCGGGATAGCCGTAGCCGCGCAGCAGTGCGTAGTTGACAGTCCACGGGCCGATGCCTTTGACGGCCAGCAGCGCCGCCGCGACGCTTGCCGCGTCCTGCTGGCGATCGAGCGTTAGTGCGCCGCTGTCGACCAGCTGCGCCAGGCGCAGCAAGGTGTCGGCCTTCGAGCGCGAGAATTTGCGGGTGGTCAGGGCGTCCGCATCGAGGCGCGCCGCATCGCGCGCTTCGGGGTAGCACCACAAGCCGCTGCTGTGCTGGCGGCCGGCCTGCAAGATGAACGCGCGGCGCAGTGCGATGGCAAAGGTCAGGTTGATTTGCTGGCCGATGATGGCCCAGGTCAGCGCCTCGAAAATCGTGGCCGACTGCACGATGCGCAAGCCCGGCTGGCGCTGTACCACGGGTCCGAGCAGCGGGTCGGCCGCCACTGCGGCTACGAACGGCGCAGGGTCGATCCGCAGCGCCAGGATGTTGAGCAGGGCGTCGTCGACCTGGCGCACGTCGCCTGGCGTGAGCGCGCCGTCGGCATGGACCGAGCACAATGCGGCGTCGGGGCCGAGGGCGATGTCGAGCAGCACCGGCACGCCGCCGATCATTACGCCCTTGCGGATGCGCGCCGGCGTCACCTGTTCGGCCACGCCTTCCGGGTCGCGGCTGTGGAAGACGAGGATGTCGGCGCTGCGGTAACCTGGCGGAAGAGAAATCGACGTTTGCACGGTGCGGCCCTATTTGCTGTTGGGAGAGGGCGCAACGATAGCACGCGATCCGAATGGCGTGAACCCGGTGACCCGCACCCGGTGACCCGCACCCGGTGACCCGCACCGGCCGCGTGCGGAAAAGCCGCTTGTTGCTATTGAATCAGCTACACCGCGCACACCTCGGTGCTGGCCGGTTCCAGCGCCGCCGCATGGCGCACCTGCAGTTCGGCCGGCACGCCGTTCTTGATGGCGGTGAGCTCCGCGAGAATCGAAATCGCAATCTCGGACGGCGTCTTGCTGCCGATGTAGAGGCCAATCGGCCCGTGCAGGCGCGCCAGCTGCTCGTCCGACAGGTCGAATTGCTTGAGTCGCTCGCGCCGTTTGGCGTTGTTCAGGCGCGAGCCGATCGCGCCCACGTAAAAGGCGTCGGACTTAAGTGCCTCCATCAGCGCCAGGTCGTCCAGCTTGGGGTCGTGCGTGAGCGCCACCACGGCGCTGCGGTGATCGAGGTGCGATTCGAGCACCAGGTCGTCGGGCATCATGTGCACCAGCTGCACGCCCGGCAGATTCCAGCCGGCGCGGTATTCTTCGCGCGGGTCGCACACGGTGACGTAGTAATCCATCGCCGTGGCGATCTGCGCTAAAAAGCGCGAGAGCTGCCCCGCGCCGATGATAAACAGGCGCCAGCGCGGGCCGTGAATCGTGGTCAGCACGCCGTCCGCCAGCAATTGCACGGCGCCCGACTGCGCCGTCGCCAGGGTGACCGCGCCGCTGGCCAGGTCGAGCCGGCGCGCCAGCAGTTCGTGCGCTTCCAGGCGCGCCAGCAATTCGTCGATGGCGCTGTCGTGCGACAGCGGCTCGATCGCCAGTTCGATGGTGCCGCCGCAGGGCAGGCCGAATCGATGCGCTTCGTCGGCGCTGATGCCGTAGCTGACCACTTCGGGTACCGCGCGCGTGATGCCGTGCCGGCGCACGCGCTCGATCAGGTCATCTTCGATGCAGCCGCCCGAGACCGAGCCGACCACGCGGCCGTCGTCGCAGATGGCGAGCGTAGCGCCGATCGGGCGCGGGCTCGAGCCCCAGGTCTTGATCACGGTGATCAATTCGCAGCGGTGACCGGCGGCGATCCACGCCGAGGCGGTCTTTAATACTTCCAGGTCTATGCTGTCCATTGAATCGAATATACTGGCGCTCCTGAATCGAGCACATGATGGGTGGGAAGATGAGCAATGATACAAAAAATGACGATGGTTCGCCGAAGTTCGGCCGTTTGCTGATCGTCCTCGTTGGGGTGGTGGTGTTTTGCGGCGTGCTGACCTGGATCATGGGGACGTACTTCCCGAATTTTCCAGGCTGAAAATGCGCGGTTTTACTTCCTGCGCCTGCAGATGACCTGCAGCGCGCCGTCCGACACGCTGTCGGGCACGATGTCTTCCGGTGCGAATTTTTCGTACTTGAAGCTTTGCGAAACCGGCCCCTTGCCCATCGCCTCGGCGTAGTACACCTGGCTGAGCAAGGTGGTGGTGCGGTTCGCGCATGAATACAGGTGCAACGCCTTCATCGACAGGTAGGGCGTGCCTTCGGGCGTGGCCTGCTCTTTCGCGTACGACACCAGCGACCACACCTTGTAGCTCTTGTCGCTCCTGATGATGCTGCTCTTGTCGATGAACGAGACGCTGCCCGCGGCCGAACCCACTTTGATCCACTGCGCCGCCTGCGCGAGCAATGGCAGCATCAGGCAGGCGAGCAGCAGTTTTTTCATGGCGCGATGGTCTTCTTGGCGGCGTGCTTGGACTTGATGTCGGCCGTGGCCTTGTCGATCGCGGCCAGGCGCGGGGCAGTGCCGGGGTGGTTGGCGACGTAGCCGTTCAACACCGTGGCCGGATAGGTCGAGGCCAGGCGCTTCCAGAACGCCGGCGCGCCATCGATGCTCACGCCGGCGCGCGCCAGCAGGTACATGCTCAGGTGGTCGGCGGCGGCGTCGAGTTCCGGCGGCATGGCCTTGATGCCGCCGGTGCCGATCAACATCGAGGTATCTGGCCGCACGTTGGTCAGGTTGTCGATGATGCTGCCGATGGTGCCGACGCTGCGCTGCGACGTGGCGTGTCCGAGAATGTTGTGCGCCATGCCCTTGGCCAGCAGGTAGGCGACCTCCTCGTCGTTTTTCGCGAATTGCAGCATGCCGCGCGTAACCATGACGCGCGAACCGTCGGCATACGAGTTGACGTTATCCGCATTTCCCAGTTCGATCGCAAAACCGCAGGCGCGCGTGACCGGCACGGTGAGCTCGCGGGTCTTGTCGTCACGCTCGATCTGCAGCGCCAGGCTGGCCTGTTTGGCGACCAGGGGACCGAACACGGAACCGACTGTGCTCGACGCGTTGGGGCCGACCGGCAGTGCCTTGCCGCTGGCCGAAATGAGGTTGTCGCCACGGCGCAGTCCGGCGCGCGCGGCGCCGCTGCCGGCCAGTACGCCGGTCACCTGCAGGCGCTCGCCCATGCCGAAGGCGATCTGCGCGGCCTCGTTGTACTCGCCCGGATACCAGTAACGGTTGCGCGCGGTGAAGCCGAGCAGGTTGCGCGTGGACGACTTGCACAGGTCCGTATTGTTAATCAGGAGCGGGGCGGCGATGCGGTACAGGCGTTCCTGCAGGCCCGCCATTTTGGTCAGCGCTTCGGCGGCGGCGGCCATGCGCGGCGTGAGCGCGCGCACCGGCGCCTCGACCGGCTGCTGCGGCATGGGGACCGTGGGAGTGGCATCAGGGGCTGGCCCGGTCGTCTCGCAAGCCGACAACATGAATGCCAGGCAGATTACCGGCACAGCCGGAAGCAGACCAGTGAAACGGGCCATAGGAGTCTCCAATTAGTGTTTGCCGGTGCTGCCGAAACCGCCGGCACCGCGTTCGCTTGTGTCGAAATCGTCGACGATGTTGAATCCGACCTGGACCACCGGCACCACGATCAGTTGCGCCAGGCGCTCCATGGGGTTGAGCGTGAAGGCGTTCTGGCCACGGTTCCAGGTCGATACCATCAGTTGTCCCTGATAGTCGGAGTCGATCAAGCCTACCAGATTCCCCAGCACGATGCCGTTCTTGTGCCCCATGCCGCTGCGCGGCAGGATCATGGCGGCGTAACCGGGGTCGCTCACGTGAATCGCCAGCCCGGTGGGAATGAGCACGGTGGCGCCGGCTTCGATGGTAATCGGCTGGTCGATGCAGGCGCGCAGATCGAGGCCGGCGCTGCCCGGCGTGGCGTAGGCCGGCAGCTGGTCTTTCATGCGTGGGTCGAGGATTTTGACGTCAATGGTTTTCATGGTGCGGTTACTTTTTACTTGAGCAGGGAGCGCTGTTCGATGCGCCTTGCGATTTCTGAAATCAGCTGGCGCGCCAGGGTGAGCTTGTCGGCGCGCGGCAGTACGGTGTGGCCAGTGTCGTCGAACAGCATGATGCTGTTCTCGTCCTGGCCGAAGGTGTGGTGGCCGATATTGCCGACCAAAAGAGGAATGCCCTTTTTTTCGCGCTTGACGGCGCCGTATTCTTCCAGGCGCTCCGATTCGGCGGCAAAACCCACGCAGTAAGGCCAGCCCGATACCGAGGTGGTGGCGGCGACCGACGCGAGGATGTCGGGATTCTGTTCGAACTCCAGGGTCGGCGTGGCGCCGTCGTCCTGCTTTTTCATTTTTTGCGTGCTGGCGTTGGACACGCGCCAGTCGGCCACCGCGGCCACGCTGATGAACACGTGCTGGCCGCCGACGGCGTTCATCACGGCGTCGTGCATCTGGCGCGCGCTTTGCACGTCGGTGCGGCGCACCCCGTGCGGCGTTGCCAGCGCGGTCGGGCCGGAGATCAGCGTGACCTCGGCGCCGGCCTCGCGCGCGGCGCGGGCAATGGCGTAACCCATTTTACCGGACGACAGGTTGGTGATGCCGCGTACCGGGTCGATCGCTTCAAAAGTCGGTCCGGCGGTGATCAGGACGCGCTTGCCGGCCAATACCTTGAGCTGGAACGAGGCGATGACTTCGTCGAGCAGTTCGGCCGGCTCGAGCATGCGGCCCAGGCCCGTTTCGCCGCAGGCTTGTTCGCCGGCGGCCGGGCCGAAGATCTTGATGCCGTCGGCGCGCAGCTGGGCGGCGTTGCGGCGGGTGGCGGGGTTTTCCCACATCTCGACATTCATGGCCGGCGCCACCAGCAGCGGCACGCGTTGCGGGCGCGCCAGGCACAAGGTCGAGAGCAGGTCGTCGCATACCCCGTGCGCCAGCTTGCGCATGAAGTCGGCCGAGCAGGGCGCGATCAGGATCGCATCGGCCGCGCGGGTCAGGTCGATATGGGCCATGTTGTTGGGCACGCGCGGATCCCACTGGTCGGTGTGGACCGGATGGCCGGACAAGGCTTGCATGGTCACGGCGGTGATGAAGTGGGTGGCGGCGTCGGTCATGACCACCTGCACCGAGGCGCCCTGCTTGATCAGCGCGCGGCACAGGTCCGCCGCCTTGTAGCAGGCCACCCCGCCGGACAGGCCGAGGACGATCTTCTTACCTTGCAGGTCCATCGTCATGGGCCGTCTCCTTATTGCCGGTTCACGCGGCGCAGCTCGTCGAAGACGAACAGCGCGGCGCCGACGCAGATGGCGCTGTCGGCGACGTTAAAGGCCGGGAAGTGGCCGAAGGTGGCGATGTGGAAGTCGAGGAAGTCGACCACATGACCATACGCCAGGCGATCGATGGCGTTGCCGATGGCGCCACCCATGATCAGCGCGAGCGCCCAGCAGAACAGGCGCTGGCCGGCATGGCGCTTCAACATGTACAAGATGAAGCCGACCGCGATGACCGCCACGCCGGTGAAGAAGTAGCGCTGCCACCCGGGCTGGCTGTTTAGGAAGCCGAAGGCGGCTCCCTTGTTATAGGCCAGCACCAGGTTGAAGAAGGAGGTGATGACCTTCTCTTCGCCGAACACGAAGGTTTTCTGGATCGCGATCTTGGTCAACTGATCGATCAGGATCACGATGGCGGCGATGCCCAGCCAGGGCATCATGCCGGAACCGCCTTGCGGCGAGGACGAGAACAGCTGTTTCTTTTTGGTGGCCATGGGTCGGTTTCTTCTTTTTGTTTATGCGAAGGCGCGCTTCTCGCCGCTGCCGAACAAATTGCTGAAGCAGCGGCCGCACAGGCCCGCGTGCTCGGCGTGGCTGCCGACGTCGGCGCGATAATGCCAGCAACGCTCGCATTTCGGCGCACCGGAGGCGGCTACCTCGATTGCTTCGGCGGCTTCGTCGGCCACGTCGCTCACCTTGGCCTGCGAGGTGATGAAGACGAATTTGAGGTCGTCGTCCAGGCTCGCCAGCAGGCGGTATTTGTCGCCGCTGGCCTTGATGGTCAGCTCGGCCTGCAGCGACGAACCGATGGCGCCGGAGACGCGCAATTCTTCGAGCTGCTTGGTGACGTCGGTGCGCACCGCGCGCAGAAGCGTGTACTTGTCCAGCAGGGCGGCGCCGTCGGCCACTTGCGGCAGGGTCCAGAAGGTCTGCGTGAAGATGGTCTCGTCGCTGGCGGCGAAGGCATCGGCGTCGGCAAACACGGCCCACGCTTCTTCGGCGGTAAAACTGAGCATCGGCGCCATCACGCGCAGCAGGCTTTGCGTGATGTGCCACAGCGCGGTCTGGGCCGAACGGCGCGCCGGCGAATCGACGGCGGACGTGTACAGGCGGTCCTTGAGGATGTCCAGGTAAAAGCCGCCCAGGTCTTCCGAGCAGTAGTTCTGCAGCTTGGAGACGACCGGGTGGAATTCGTAGCGCTCGTAGTGGCTGGCGATGTCGTTTTGCAGCGCACCCATGGCGGCGATCGCATAGCGGTCGATTTCCAGCAGGTCGGCCGTGGGCAGCGCGTGCTTCGCGTGGTCGAAGTCGGAGGTGTTCGCCAGCAGGAAGCGCAAGGTGTTGCGGATGCGGCGATACGATTCGGTCACGCGCTTCAAGATCTCTTCGGAGATCGACAACTCGCCCGTGTAGTCGGTCGAGGCGACCCACAGGCGCAGGATGTCGGCGCCGAGGGTATCGGAGATTTTTTGCGGCGCCATCGTGTTACCGAGCGACTTGGACATCTTCTTGCCCTCGGCGTCGACCGTGAAGCCGTGCGTGAGCAGGGCTTTGTACGGCGGGCAGCCATTGAGCATCGAGGACGTCAGCAGCGACGAATGGAACCAGCCGCGGTGCTGGTCCGAGCCTTCCAGGTACAGGTCGGCCGGGAAGTGCGACTGGGCCGCGTGCGAGCCGCGCAACACCGTCTGGTGGGTGCAGCCGGAATCGAACCAGACGTCGAGCGTATCCTTGTTCTTGACGTACATGTCGGCTTCAATACCGAGCAGGTCTTTCGGCTCGATGGTGAGCCAGGCGTCGATGCCGCGCTCTTCGAACATTTTTGCGATCTGTTCCAGCAGTTCGGGCGTGCGCGGATGCAGCTGGCCGGTTTCTTTGTGCAGGAAGAAGGCCATCGGCACACCCCACTGGCGCTGGCGCGACAGGGTCCAGTCGGGACGATTTTCGATCATGCCGTGCAGGCGCGCCTGGCCCCAGTCGGGGAAGAAGCGCGTTTCGGTAATGCCCTTCAAGGCGGTTTCGCGCAGGGTCGGTCCGCCGTCTTTTGGTGTCACGTCCATGCCGGCGAACCACTGCGAGGTGGCGCGGTAGACGATCGGGGTTTTATGACGCCAGCAGTGCATGTAGCTGTGGTCGAACATCTTCACTTCGAACAGGGCGCCGGCGGCGGTGAGCGCCGCGCAGATCGGCTTCGACGCTTCCCAGATGGTCATGCCGCCGAACAGCGGCAGGGTCGACGCGAAGCGGCCGTCGCCCATGACGGGGGTCAGGATTTCGTCATCCTTCATGCCGTGCGCTTTGCACGAGATGAAGTCGTCCAGGCCGTAGGCCGGCGCCGAGTGAACCACGCCGGTGCCGCTTTCGGTGGTGACGTAATCAGCCATGTAGACCGGCGAGAGGCGGTCAAAAAAGGCGTCGGATGCGTGCAGCGGGTGCTTGAAGGCGATGCCGTCGAACGCGGCGCCCAGGCAGGTGGCGATGACTTTGCCTTCGAGCTTGTAGCGCGCCAGGCACGATTCGGCCAGGTCGGCGGCCAGGATCAGCAGCAGCGGCTTGCCGCCCTTCGTGGTTTCGACCAGCGCGTACGTTACTTCCGGATTGACGTTGAGCGCCTGGTTGGACGGAATGGTCCACGGCGTGGTGGTCCAGATGACGATAAAGCCGTCACCGGCCGGCAGCGCCGCCAGGCCAAAGGCGGCGGCCAGCTTCTCGTGTTGGGTGACGGCGAAGCCGACGTCGATGGCCGGGTCGCGCTTGTCCTGGTATTCGACTTCCGCTTCGGCCAGGGCCGAGCCGCAATCGAAGCACCAGTTCACCGGTTTGAGGCCACGGTACACATAACCTTTGTCGAGCAGGGCGCCGAGCGAGCGCAGTTCGTCCGCCTCGTTACGGAAGTCCATGGTCAGGTACGGATTGTCCCATTCACCGAGCACACCGAGGCGAATGAAGCCGGCGCGCTGGCGGTCGACCTGTTCGAGCGCGTAGGCGCGCGCCTTGGTCAGCACGTCGGCGGTCGGCAGGTTTTTGCCGTGCAGTTTCTCGATCTGGATTTCGATCGGCATGCCGTGGCAATCCCAGCCCGGCACATACGGCGCGTCGAAACCGGCGATGCCGCGCGACTTGACGACCATGTCTTTCAAGATCTTGTTGACGGCGTGGCCGAGGTGGATATCGCCGTTGGCGTACGGCGGGCCGTCGTGCAGCACGAACATCGGACGGCCCTTGGCCGCCTTGCGTACGCGCTCGTAGATTTTTTTGTCCTGCCATTGCTTGACCCAGCCCGGCTCGCGCTTGGCCAGGTCGCCACGCATCGGGAACGGGGTGTCGGTCATGTTGACCGGGTATTTGCTCACCGGCTTGCCTTCTTTTTTAGGACCCTTGGGGGCTTGCTGGCCTTGCGGGTTTTGCTGCTGCTGCTCTGGTTTGCTGGTTTGGCTATTGTCGGACATATTTTTCTTCAAAGAGGTGTATCTGGGTGTCTTGGATCGTGACGCTCTGCTGCGTTCAAGCGGGCGGCGTCAAATTCGGTCTAGGGCGGTGAGGGCCGCGGCGCGCCGGGCGAACCAGGCGCGCGCCTGCTCGCTGTCGCGCGTGATCGCGGCGGTCAAGGTGGCCAGGTCGGTGTACTTTTCTTCGTCGCGGATCTTTTCGAGGAATTCGACACGCACCATCTTGCCGTAGCAGGACTGGGCGAAGTCGAACACATGCACCTCGAGCAGCACGCGGCCGCTGTCGTCGACGGTGGGGCGCACGCCCAGGCTGGCCACGGCCGGCAGCGGCACGGGCCCGAGGCCATGCACCTGGACGATGAAAATGCCGGACAGGGCAGGGCGGTGCGCCACGCGCAAATTCAAGGTCGGAAAGCCGAGCGTGCGGCCCAGCTTGGCGCCGTGGATCACATGGCCCGACATGGCGTACGGGTGGCCGAGCAGCTGGCCGGCCTGCTCGAAGTCGCCCGCGGCCAGCGCCGTGCGCACGGCCGACGAGGAGATGCGCTGGGCGCCGTGCATCACGGTGGGCAGCGTCTCGACATGAAAGCCGTGGCGCTTGCCCGCTTCGATCAGCATGGCGACCGTGCCGGCGCGCCGCGCGCCGTAGCAGAAGTCGTCGCCGACCATCAGCCACTTGACGTGCAGGCCCTCGACCAGCACGCGCTCGACGAAATCGTCGGGCGAGATGGCGGCGAAATGTTCGTTAAAGTGTTCGACGATGACGCGGTCGATGCCGGCGTTCGAGAGCGATTGCAGCTTGTCGCGCAGGTTGGCGATGCGGTTCGGCGCGCGCGACAGGTCGCCGGCGCGGCGCGCGAAAAATTCGCGTGGATGCGGCTCGAACGTCATCACGGCCGCTTCCAGTCCCAGGTCGGAGGCGGCAGCGCACACGCGCGCCAACAATGCCTGGTGACCGCGATGGACACCGTCAAAGTTACCGATCGTCAGTGCGCAGGGCGCGCGCGCCCTGTCGTTGGGAAGTCCGCGAAAAACCTTCATAGAGTGCTCTTGGGATGTCTGTCATGAATAATCGAAATAGCGATTATACGTTCAAAGCTAAAAAGCGCTGCCTGCAAGATGCAGACAGCGCTTTTTAGGAGACTACGGAATCGCGGTGACGATCAAGCCATTGGATGGTTGATGGCCATGATCCAGTAGCGTGCCAGTTCGGCCGTGCCGTCCTTGCCGCCCACCGATTTGAGGGTGGTGATGGCTTTGGCTTTCTGGCCGGCGGCGGCGTAAGCCTGGCCGAGGCGCAGCTTGGCGTCGTCAGGACGCTTGAGGCCACCGGCGGCGATGGCTTTTTCCATCATCGCCAGGCCTTTTTCGGCCTGGCCGGCTTGCACCATGCCGTAGCCCAGGCTCACCAGGCCATCGTTATCGACGGCTTTTTGCAGCGCTGCCTCGGTCGTGGCGATGTTCTTGTTGAACTCGGCCAGGTTCTTGTCGGCCAGGTCTTTCAGGCGCTGGTGACGCGGCGCATCGGCGCCCACACCCAGGATGCCTGCCTTGTAGCCTTTTTCGACGATCTTGACCGCTTCGGCAGGGGCGCCGTCGCGCAGGACCAGCTGGGCCAGCTCCATGTACTCGCTCGGCTTTTTGAGCAGGTTGTTGGCCAGTTGCAGGCGCGAGACGTCGACGCGCAGGCGGTCGGCGAAACCAGGCTTGCTGACGATACGGTTCAGCAGGTCGGCCCAGTAGCTTGCCTTCGGATAGTGGGCGGCCAGTTTTTCGATGGTTTCCACATAGCCGACTTTGTCGCCGCTCTTGTTCTGCAGATTGGCCATCATTTGCAGCGGTTCTTCCGGCGGCGTGCGGCCGGATTTGTCGTAGGCGGCCAGATCCGACTTGAGCAGCCTGGTGGCTTCGGCGGTGTTACCCATCGACATGTAATTCTGGATCAGGTAAGCGCGCAGCTTCGGATCGTCGCGGTCTTTCAGCGATTTCTGGATGGCGGCGTTGGCCTTGCCGAATTCCTTGGCGCGCATGTAAATGCCGATCAAGCCTTCGGAAAAATTAGCGCGTTCGCTGGCGGACAGTTTGCCCGAGTCGATCAGTTTTTCGAAGGAGCGGGCGGCGGTATCGTAGTCGCCGGCGGTCGAGGCGGCGGCGGCGCGCACGCGTTCGATCAGGTATTGCTCATTCGCGGTGGGGTTTTTGCTGTCGAGCTTGCGCAGTTCGTTCAGCGCGTCTTTCGCGCGTCCGGCTTGCATCATTTTCTGGGCGGCCTGCAAAGGACCACCGATTTCCGCGCGCACCGCTTCTGCTGCATAGGCAGTGGACAGTCCGACGACGGGCGTTGCTGCGGTAAAGCCAAGAGCGGCCATGGCGAGGCCGAGATGTGCGAGACGAAACTTGATCATTGGGACTCTTTCAATCAAAAGCGAAACGGCAGGATTACCCTGCCGTATCGTCAATTAGCAATAGCGCTTATTGGAACTGTTCGTTACCAACCATACCAATCTTTTTCACACCGAGGCGCTGGGCAGTTGCCATCACGCCGGCAACATACTTGTACTCAACCAGCTTGTTGGGGCGCAGGTGCACTTCCGGCTGGTCAGCCATGGCGGCGACGGCATTCATCTTCGCTTCCAGGTCCGAGCGGTTGGCGATGACTGCGTTGTCCCACAAAATCGTGCCGTCGAAGTCGACGTCGATCGTGATGACCACAGGCGGCGCCGGCGGTGTCGAAGCAGGACCGACAGGCATGTTCAGATTGACCGCATGGTTTTGTTTCGGAATCGTGATGATCAACATGATAATCAAGACCAACATTACGTCGATCAAGGGAGTCATGTTCATTTCCATCATTGGTTCCGGATCCGCGCCTGCGGCGGGAGAACCGACACTCATACTCATGATGTTTCCTTTTCTAATGTTGGAACCGGCAGGGCGCGGGACCGGTGCCGCTGGTCCCGCGCCCTGCTCAAGGAAGGCTTAGCGGGTGCCGCCAGTTTTATCTGGTGGTTCCGTAATGAAGCCGACCTTTTGAATCCCAGCACGCTGTGCCGTGAACATCACCTTGCCGATGAACTCGTAACGCGTCTGTTGATCGCCGCGAACATGGACTTCAGGCTGCGGCATCTTCACGGCTTCCTTCTTCAGGAACTCGAACAGCTCGGTCGTATCGTTCAGACGGGTCTGGTTCCAGTACATGTCGCCTTCTTTATTGACGACGATGTTCACCGTGGTTGGCTTAGGTTTCAATGCCTGGTTGGTTTCCGAAGGCAACGCGATCTTTTGCAGCTTCAGAACCACCGGGCTCGTAATCAAGAAGATAATCAGCAGAACCAACATGATGTCGACAAGCGGCGTCGTGTTGATTTCTGACATGACTGCATCTTCTTCTCCGCTATCGGAGCCGACGCTCATGGACATGGTGAATTATCCGATCTTTTTAGCGCCGGCAGCACGGCCAGCTTCGCTGGTCGACATCGCACCCGAAATCAGGACCGAGTGAACGTCGGCGCTGAACGAGCGGACATCTTCCATGGCCGACTTGTTACGGCGAACCAGCCAGTTGTAACCCAGAACCGCAGGAACCGCAACGAACAGACCGAACGCGGTCATGATCAGTGCTTCACCAACTGGACCTGCGACTTTGTCGATCGATGCGTTACCCGACATACCGATGGCGGTCAGTGCATTGTAGATACCCCACACCGTACCGAACAGTCCGATAAACGGTGCGGTCGAACCAACGGTTGCCAGGAACGACAGGCCGTCTTGCAAACGTGATTGAACTTTGTCAACAGCGCGCTGGATCGACATCGTCACCCAGGTCGACAGGTCGATCTGCTCAAGCAGGGCGCCGTCGTGGTGATTGGTTGCCTTGGTGCCGGTTTCAGCGATGAAGCGGAATGGGCTGCCTTCTTTCAGGGTAGCCGAACCAGCAGCGATCGACGATGCTTTCCAGAACTTGGCCTGGGCTTCTTTCGATTGCTTGAAGATTTTAGCCTGGTCGATCAGTTTGGTGATCAGGATGTACCACGAACCCATGGACATCAGCGACAGGATGATCAGCGTGCCTTTGGAAACGAAGTCGCCTTCGGCCCACAGTGCTTCGATACCGTACGGGTTGTGAACCGCTTCTTTTTCGCCTTCTTTGACTGCTGGAGCTGCCGGAGCATCTGCTGCCGGCGCTGCTGGAGCAGCTGCTTCCGGAGCTGGAGCTGGAGCTGGAGCCGCTGCGTCTGCCGCAGGGGCTGCCGCTGGAGCAGGAGCGTCAGCGAAAGCTGGTGCGGAGACCAGCGCCGAAGCTGCTGTAACCGAGAACAGGACAGCCGCCAGTGCAGCGGACAAACGGGTATTCTTAAACATGCTTCCTCCAAATTTATAAAATAATCAGTTCGCTGAACATAATGACAACGAAAATCACAGTAGTGAGACTAAACTGCCGCCTCGGTTCTTAATCCAGCGTCCAGACGTATTGCATTTGCATCCACGCTTGTTCCGGCTTGCCATCAACCATGGTTGGCTTGAACTTGCATTTCCCGATGCCTTCTTTCGCCGCTTTGTCCAGGGCGCTGAAGCCGCTCGACTTGACGATTTTCGAATCGGCGACGCGACCGTCGGTACCGATCAGGAAAGACAGGGTAACCGTGCCGGTTTCTTCGTTACGCAAGGAAGCTTTTGGGAACTCCGGTTTTGCGCAAGTGTTGAAATCGGCGACCGCAGCGACGCGGACCGGATTCGGGTTGGCCGGCGCCGGTGGTGCTGGCGGCGCAGGAGGCGCTGGAGGGCGCAGTTCCGTCGTGGCCGGCTTGACATTGGTCGCCGCGGCGATCGTGTTCTGCACCGGTGGCGGCTGCTGTACGTTGACTTCGACCGGCGGAATGAACGGAGGCGGAGGCGCCTTCATTTCAGGCGGCGGCGGCGGTGGCGGAACATCCGGTGGAGGAGGCGGTTTGACCTCTTCGACAATCTTGGTTTCCACTGCTTCAGCCATTTTAGTGACCATGCGGGTACCCAGACCGCTTACGATCCCCCAAGCCACCAACGCGTGAATAGCAATGACGACCGCAATGCCAGTGAAATTCTTCCCGGGGTTCTTATCATGCGAAAAATTCATGCCTGCTTTCTCCAATACCAACTCTTTTTGTTGCTACTAAACCCACAAAACACGACAAGACCTTGAGCCGCATCCGGGACGTCGGCGAATTATACCTACGAATTCTTTTTTTACCATACATTTTTACGGCTCCAAACCGGTGCGATTCGGAGTGTGAAAACGATTGTCAAAAGCCTCGCTAGAGCCATGACCTGCATCTTCCGGCAAAAAAAGCAATACTAAGATGCTACATTATTTGATGGGCATGTTAAAACGTACAAAATGCAGGGAGCAATGGATTGAACCCGTTGTTTCTTACACTTTGCTGACACTGCGCCAAATAACATTCGACCCCGCCGTGGCGATTATGCTAACTATAGCTAGTTTCAGTCATGGGGGACGTACTGTTGAAAGCCACGGTTGCGCATCCGGGAACTTGCTGTCGAAAGGCTGGCTGCGCAGCGCCTGAATAGTCGTCATCGGGGGGATGCCGGGCTGGTCGGGCGCGCCAAGCTATGCGCCTGGCTAATGACTGTCATCACGTCAGCAATATAGCATATAGATGCGCGCGTACCAGTCTTTTTTGCGCGGACATGGACGATTCTGTTGCGCTCATCTGGTAGGGCCGGGTGGGGGGGCCGGGGGGGGGCGGGGGGGGCGGGGGGGGGGGGGGGGCGCGCGGGGGGGGGGGCGGGGGGGGGGGGGGGGGGGGGGGGGCGGGGGGCGGGGGGGGGGGGGGGGGGGGGGGGGGGGGGGGGGGGGGGGGGGCGGGGGGGGGGGGGCGGGGGGGGGGGGGGGGGGGGG
>NZ_WHJI01000041.1:0-69589 GCF_011682155.1 Massilia sp. CCM 8734 | reverse complement strand
ATGGACTGAAATGAAGGAATAGCCTTTGCCGAGGCCGTCAGGCTGGCCCGAATCTTTGAAAAAAGTGCTCATCAAGGCGCCCGTTTCGGCTCGTTAGCGTCGCCTCACGACGTTTTGCAAGAGGCTCAATTGGCCATGTCAACATGCGCTCTCGCCGCCTTTATGCCATTAGTAAACACGTTGCCCGAACACGGGCCGATAATCTTGCCGGTGATGTCACCACCGCCTCCTCCCGCGCTGCCTGCCGAGGAACTGCTGGGCGGCGTATGACCAACCGGGTCACCCAATCTTGCTGCTTGCGGCATGCCTCAACTCCCCAGGGACAGGTCGGGACCGGCGCCTGACTTCAGCATGATCAATATGCCCGGATGGTTATCCTTGCACTGAAATATGTATAAGGAATTCTCGTTGAGGTGCGCCGAAAACTCGAGAGAAGCGTGTTCCGGATAGGTTTGTATTGACGGTGGTTGTCTCATAGCATATGTATGTGTTTTATTTTATGTTTTCTGCACCTTACGCACACGCCGTATGCCGGCCTGACGTGTGCCGTTGACATGGGCGGCAACGTGCGTCTTTTCGTGGCGGGAAGAGCAGGATTACGTTACTTTTGCCCGGTGTGAAGAGCATGATCGCTACAATCAAGCGTACATCACAGTCCGCGGCTTACTCGGCAGGTCCCGGGGAAGTACGAAGATATTGAGCCTTTGCCGTCAGCGGCACAGTAACCTGACGCAAAGGGTTGTGCCGGGACAGCGGCGCTACAGCCTGAAATTCGGCCGACAAGCGACAGTCCTTTGGAACAGGCCCGGGCCGCATATTGATCGCAGTAAGAATCGCCGCATAAGAATGCTTTTCGATCCTGACGAAACTGCCTTCCATTCCCTCCCTCACCAGGGAATCACTTATATCGGCATTGCAGTCGACAAGCCGCTTTCCGACCAATCTGAATGCGGCCGGTCTTGCAGCGTTGTTTTTTACCAGAATCGTTACCAGCCGAAGTTTATCGTCGTCCAGGGAATCAACTGTCGACGTGACCGACACATTGTCCGGCTCAACGTCCGCTTCCTGTGCCGGTTTACTGATAACAATTCGACTGTTGACTTCTTTACCGTCGGCCTTATCCGTTATCGTTACGTCGATTTCGCACGGCAGTGCCGTAAATAAACCGACAGGATAGTATCGATGTACAAACGATTTCGCAGAGACTATCGCAACGGTGGCCAATCGTTCAAATTCGCTATAAGGTCGCGGTATTCCCGGAGGCTCCCACTTGGTAAGCGACTTGTCATTCATCGCCGGACCCCGCTTAGTTAACACACACGATTGTCGATTTGCCGCGCGGGGCTTTCCCTCATCAAAGCCAAAATCCACAGCGAAGGTCTTTGGATAATCTTTGTCATTGTACAATACAATATTGACTTCAGGAGCCAATAATGAATTCTGCGTCTGAAAAACAAGCGAGCGAATTTCTCCCGCCGTCGCGTTCCCTGTCAGATTGAATACGACCGGGCCCGCTAAAAGAAGGAACTTTTTCGTCAGCCGCCCCCGCCCCGGTTTTCGAGAATCGAATTGTAAAGCCACCTTAAAAAGACGCCCAAATAGCTCGTCCACATAGTCGCGTTTGTTCTCAAGCATCATTGTTCATTCCCCGATCCGGCATTCAAGAGATCAGATGCCGGAATGTCGGCTCGATGTTTTTCGCATGCAGGAAGCGCACGATATCTTCCAGCGTGGCGTCGCGCAGCAGCAAACCATCGGGCGCATCGGCGCCAGCCGGAATCACTGGCTTGCTGACAGCCGCTGGCGCGCCATGCGCGTGCCCGAGCACGTCGATGGCATGCTGGAACTGCGCGGCGCCGATGCGGTCCAGCCGCTCCAACAACGCGGCCTGGGCGGCCAGCGGGGGCGCCATCTCCAGGCCCGACTCGTCGGCAAACGCGGCGCCCAGGCCGGCATCGATGAACGCGGCCCACTTGCCGCTCTGCGGGTCCAGGCAAGGCGGCAGTTCCACCGGCGCGCCGGCCGCGTCGGCAAACGGCGCCATTTCTGGCACATAGGCCTTGCGCACCAGTTCCAGGAAGGTGCGCACGTGCGCAATCGGTGTCGGCGCCTCCAGCGACAACCACAAATAATAGCCATCCGACGCCGAGATGCTGACCGCCGGCGCGGGAAAGCCCAGTTCTGCCTGCAAGCCATTGGCCAGCGCGCACAGATGCGTCCAATGCTGCGCTTCCCCGGCGCCGGGCGTCTTGCGGAACGGGATGACGACGGCGCGCGTCACGTCGCCGTCGGCCAGCGCGATGGCGAGCGCGCTGCGGCCCGCGCGGCGCTGCGCAAGCAGGTCCGGCGTCAAGGCGCCTGCGGGAATGTACAAACGGCTCAGTTCCGACATCATCTTTTGCATCTGTTTCTTTCAATCCGGCTGGCTACCCTGCGTAGCCAGTGGCGCATTTTGCCACAGCGCGGCGCCCCTGCGGCCTGCCTTACCTATCAAATCTGTAGCAATTAATCATGGTTTTCATGACATCGCCGCTGGCGCGGACCGCCACGCGGGCCTATTTTCGAACTCCAACCAATAACAAAGTAGCCGCAATGTCGACCAAGCAAACCCAAGAGCGCAGCGTCACGCTGGAAGTACAGGCAAGCGTCGCCGAACGCCCGGATGACCTGCCCACCATCATCGGCTATGCCTTCAGCCAGGGCGGAACGCTGCTCGACATGCAGCAGCTCGACAAAGAAGGCCGCGCGCGGCTGACCGTTCCGGTCGGCGCCGAAGGGCAACAAGTGCGCGTGGTGCTGGGGCCGGAGGTGGACAAGGACGCGCTGGACGTGGGCGAGGTACTGCGGCGCGGCGGTATCGACCGCCACGTCCCGGTGCGCCCGAATACGGAGCGCATCCCGCCCGTGCTGTTCGATCTGAGCCCGGATCTGTGGCGGCGCTGGATCGGCCGCCTGTGCGTGGTGCGCGGCACGCTGCTCAAACGCGTGGTGTCAGGCGGCGTCGTACTGAACCTGCCGATATGCAACGCCAGCGTCGATATCTACGAAGTCGACCCGTGGCCGATCATCATCGCCGAGCTTCCCCAGCTCGAGATCGACCGCCTGCGCGATATCGTCGACGGACCGTGGCCGCCGTTTCGCCTGCCGATCCCGCCGCGCCCGCCCGAGCCATTCCTGGACGCCGGACTGGACGATCCGCTGCTGAGCGTCGCCCTGAACCCGCAGCCGCTCCCGCCGCGCCAATTGCAAGCGTCCGCCTTGCAGCACGTCGACCAGCTTGCCACCGACCAGGTCCGCGCGCTGGGCGCGCTCACGCTGCCGCCCGACCTGGTGCTGGCGGCCAGGGCGCCGCGCCCGGTCTTCGAGCGCGCCGTCCTGACCCACCTCGACCTGCTGCGCCCCCTGTTTTGCTGGCTTTTCCCGTTCGGGGTGCGCAAAACCAGGATTGTCACGGTGACGACCGACGAATGCGGCCACTTCCGCGCCCTGATCTGGCGCTCGATCTTCAACTTCGACCAGCCCGACCTGTACTTCATCGCGCGCCAGCGCATCTGGCCCGGCTTCTGGGTCACTATCTACGAACCGAAACCGGTGCTGTGCCATACCTGGTGGAACTATGTGTGCGGCTCGGAAGTCACGCTTATCAGCACGCATCCGCTGGCGCACGCCTGCCCGCCCTGCCCGCCCGTGGCCGCGCCCAACAACTGGGTGTTGTTCATGGGAATCGGCAACACGTCGGTATGGCGCATCCACGGCGCCAACGACAGCACCCGGATCGGCGCCGCCGGTTTCGATCCGGCCAGGCAAGGCTTGCTGGATGGCAGCGGGCCATGGGGCGGATCGCTGCGCCCCCGGCTCGAATTCGACAGCTCCCTGCGCGCCGACCTGGGCGTGTATTACTACCGCGTGTCGTACAAGCGCACCAGCGAAGACGAATCGTCCTGGCGCCCGAGCGTCGAGGCGATCAACCGCCACTATACGCACGAGGTAGGCGGCGACCTGATCCTGGAGCAGTATCCGCTGGGGCCACGCACGGTCGGCAGCACCGCGCATCTGTACGAACTCCCGCCGGCGCTGCCGCCGACCGGCCAATGGTCGATCCCGAACGTCGTGCTCGATACGCAGAACGCCGTCATCCCCACGGCGGCGGTCGCGCCCGGCGTGCCGTTCGACCTGAACGGGGTGGCGACAGGAACCGATCAAGGTGGCCTGTGGCAGATCCGGATCGAGCTGTTCAATGCAGCCGGCAACCTGGTCGATCCCGAGGCGCTGGGCATCAAATGGCGCGTGCCGGCCACCGACACGCTGACCGGCACCATTCAAACCCAGGATGCGTCCCTGCTCGGGCTGGTGGACGCGGCGCTCAAGCGCATGGTGCTGACGGTGCGGGTGGACAATAATCCCACCTTCGCCCGCATCGACGCGCCCGCCGTCGGCGGCAGCATGGCGGCCGATGAATGCGGCGTGATGCATTACGGCGAATCGGCCCAGGCCGTGGCCGTTCCCTTCCTCGCGCTGCAACTGAACCGCTTTGCCAGCTATTCCTTCTATGTGCAGCGCGGGGCGGTGTCGCCGCCGGAATACAGCCTGGCGGGCACGGCGGCGGGGAGCGCGGCCGGCATGGCGGGCGCAATCCCGCCGTCGCCGCCGGTCGATCCGCTGCCGACCGTGGGCAGCCTGCTCGACGCTTGCAGCCTGGCGGGTTTTACCGAGCAGCTGTACGTGGCGCACAGTGGGACCGATGGCTGGTCGCGCCTGAGCGCCTACGACAGCAGCGCGGCGCGCGCCTTCGTGCTGGCGCCGTGAGCGAGCGCGCCGCGGGCGTGTGAACCCCGCGCATCCGGATGAACAAAGTCAACGGGGCCGACTGGCAGCCGGCCCCGTTGACTTCCCCAGAAATGTGGCTGAATATGATGAAGCCGATAGCATCGTCTCGCGAATGGCAACGCCAAGATTAGCGCAGGGAGATTGAATCCGCGCTTCACTAATCAAAATCATTAGGTTTGCCGACGCTATCAAGAGCGGGCGAGATATTCTTTTTGGCCAAAATTGCTTTTAATTCGCCTCGACTATCATTGAAGTCGCCGTTCATGGCCCCGTTTGGGCTCAGATCATTGAGCGGTTCAGCCACAAAATTGGCTATGCCAACATTGACTGCCGTCAAAATTTCACCCAAGAGAAAGGGCCCAAATTTCTTCTTCCCAAGCAAAATATAGATTGTTTCTTTTTTTGCTCGAACACCAAGCCAAAGGAGGAATCAGCCGCTATAAATTTGCAACGCTTTGCGCCTTTGCTCAATTTATCCAGGCAATATATCAGTTCGACAACGGACAGGTACACCATATTCAAAAGGCGCGAATCGCTGGTCGTCGAGATTCGTTCGCCATCAAAAACGAACTCAAGATCGCCCATGTCACAAACATGAGCCATTTCGTCCTTATCAAAACGGGAAATTTTGAATTCAATCACGTCGCACTCCCTTGCTGCATAGGCTGGCGGGCTTTACCGAGCAGCGGTATGTGGCGCACAGCGGGACCGACCGCTGGTCGCGCCCGAGCGTCTACGATAGCAGCGCGGCCGCAGCTTAGGCCGCGCCGGCCGCGTCGGCCATCGCCACGCCGTCCCAATCGGCCACGACAGGCTCTTTGTAGAGGAAAGCTAGGCTGTCGGCGGCATCGTAATACCGTGCGAATCCCTCGTTCCTGGCCACCGCCATGGCATGCGCGGCCAGCGCTTGGGCATGCTCGCTGCGCTTGTAGTGATACAGGCCGAGCAGCCAGTGCGCGCTCGCCATGTCCGGCTGGTAGCTCACCTGGCTGGCCAGGTCCGCGCGCGCGCGTTCCAGTTCGCCGGCCATCAGGTGCGCTTCGGCGCGTAGGTTGAACGCCTGCCCCAACAAGTGCCGGTCGCCCCCCATGTCGCGCAGATGCTCGATGGACAGCGTGGCCAGCTCACGCGCGACATCCGCCTGGCGGCACACCAGCGCGCAGGCAGCGCCTTGATTTGCCGCATCATTGCGCAAACCCCTTTGCCGCGATGGAAACAAGTCACTTGCCCTGCGATAGAAGGCGATCGCCTGGGCGAACGCGCCGGCGCCCATCAGGGCGTTACCCATGCCCAGCCATGCCTCGTAATACGCCGGCGACAGGATCGCGGCGGCGCGGTATGCGGCAAAGGCAGCGGGCCACGCGCGCGCCGCCAGCTCCGCACGGGCCAGCCGCATGGAGGGCATGCAGGCGAGCGAAAAACCGTCGATGAAGATCGATTTTCCACGCGCTAACGCCGCTTCGATCGCGTGGATCTCCCAGTCGATGCGGTCCGACCCGTACGACGTGGCCTCGCCCGCCAGCCCCGGGCGCAGCACGTACACGCAATCATGGTAGGGAAAAACCGGATTGGGCAGGTCGAGCGTGGCGGCGTATTCGCCGTCGTCCATCAAGAACACCACGGTCTCGGGCGGCAGTTCCAGCTCGTCCACGCGGTAATACCAGGAAAACACATAGGGTGTGTCGAGCCGGATCGCCGCAGGCGTCACCATGAAAGCGCCATCGTCCGCCTCCAGCACCGCATAGTAGCGGGCGTGAACGCGCCCACCGACCGGATAGTGCATATGCCAGTCATCCCGGTGCACCGTATCGCAAAACACATCGCCGCTGGCGTACAGCAAATGCCGGTTTGGCCCTTCGACCTCGACGCTGCCGTCGACCACCAACAGCACATCGCGCGAACGCCCCAACGCGGCCAGTTGCGCGGCACTGATGGCGATATCGCCTTCGATGAAGATCAACTCGGTGTCCTGGTGCCGCTCGCTGAAGTCGTCGTCCTCCCCCTGCTCCGCCAGATAATCGTCTTCAAGCTCGGCCAGGTCGGGAAAACGATCAACAAAGGCGTCGATGCGCAGGCGCGGGTAATCGTTCCATGATGTCAACGCGGGAAAATTTTTGTGCATGGTGTTCCAGGTATTGGTGAAGATCGGCGAACGATTCCCGGGCGCTTCCGACACGCCCGCAGCGGGCATAAAAAAACCCGGCAGCGCGAGCGACCGGGTTTTTATACGACCCAACAGCGCGATTACTTCGCTGCGGGAGCGTCTTTGGCGTCGGCTGCGGCCACCTCGGTCTTGACGATGATCTTGGCCTTGGCCTTTTCTTTGAGCGCATCGACATAACCGCGCATCTCGACCTGGCCGAGGCGCTCGGCGATTTCTTGCTGCTCGGCGGTGCGGCGCGCTTCATCCACCTTGGCCGGCTGCGATACCTTGCTGATGCGATACACACCGTAGCCGATGCCAGGAATCTCGACACCAACATAGGCCGGCAGCTTGCTCGCGTCGGCTTTCAGGACCACGGGCAGCGCCGCCTGATTGACCGCCGTCGGGGTGGCACGGCTGACCACCTTGGCAGCGCCGAAGCCGGCAGCGTCGCCGCTGGCCTTGGCTGCGGCGATCTTCGCTTCGCCGGCTTTCTTGGCCAGGCTGATCGCTTCCTGCTGCGCCACACGCATGCGGATGATGTCCTGCACTTCGGCCAGCGGACGCTTGGCGGCCGGCGAGTACTCGACGATGCGGGCCGCGACCAGCATGCTCGGCTTGACTTCGATGGCTTCGGTATTGTGCTTGTTCTTGACCACGCTGTCCGAGAACACGGCGCTGAGGAATTTAGCATTGTTCAACGGCGACTGGGCCAATGCCGGATTCGGCGTGCGCGTGACGTTGTCGAGCGTTTCGATCTTCAGTTTCAGCTTGTCGGCGACCGGCTTCAGGCTGGCCGACTGGTCGTACACGGTTTCGGTGAAGGTTTGCGCCAGTTCCGAATACTTCTTCGACATCTTCGGCTTCTTCACTTCAGCCACCAGCGCATCCTTGACTTCATCGAGCGGCTTGACGGTTTCCGGCGCCAGCTTGGTGACGGTGACGATGTGGTAACCCTGGTCCGACTCGACCACGTCGCTGATGTCGCCTTGCTTGAGCTTGAACACGGCCGTTTCGATTGCCGGGCTGATCATCTCGCCCTTTTTCGCCTGGCCCAGCTCGCCGCCCTGCTCGGCCGTCGAGACGTCCTGCGACTTCGCTTTGGCCACATCGGCAAACGTAGCCGGCGCCTTGCGCAACTCGGCCAGCACAGCCTCGGCCTTGGCCTTGGCGGCGGCTTTGTCGGCCGCGCTCGCGTCTTTGGCGAACTTGAACTGGATGTGGCTGTACAGACGCTCTTCCGGGGTGGTGAAGCGCTTGCTGTTGGCTTTGTAGAATTCGGCGACTTCGGCATCGGTCACGCTGACCATGCCTTCGACCGCGGCCGCGTCGAGCACCACGTAGTCGATCTTGGCTTTTTCCGGCACCTGGAACAAGGTGGCGTTCTTGTCGTAGAAAGCCTTGATCATCTCGTCGGTAACCTTGACCTGGGCCTGCTGCTCGCTGGCCGGGAACAGCATTTCCTGCACTTCGCGCTCTTCGTCGAAAATGTTCGACATGCGCGTGGCGACCGTGCGCGGCAGGAAGGCGGTTTCCTGCACCGTGCCGGTCAGCTGGCGCAGCACGAAATTGCGGCGCAGGCTCGCTTCGTACTGGGCCGCCGTCATGCGCGCATTGACCAGCGCCGCCTTATAGACATCGACGTCGAACTTGCCGGCGGTCTTGAATTCATCATTTTGCTGAATCGTGTTGACCAGCAGATCGTCGCCCACGGTCAGGTGGCTGCGTTCGATTTCCGCTTCGACCGCGCGCTGCGCGATCAGATTATCGAGGATTTCGCGCTTGAATTCAGGCGTGTCGAAGCGCTTCTGGTCGAACTGCGCACCCATCATGGTGCGGTATTGGTCGACCTGCTGGCGCTGTGCCTCTTCCCATTCGGGCTGCGTGATCTTCTTGCCGTTCACATTGGCCACGACAACGGTGCTGTCCGCGTTTTCGTTGGTGGCCATGCCACCGACGACCAGGAACGAAGCGGCCAGCAACACCAGCATGACCTGGATCCAGCGCTTGTGATTGCGAATAAATTCAAACATGGTTTGCCAATTCGAGATAAATAAAATTGCGATGGAATGCGATTAAAACGCACATATAAAAAAAGGCGAACTTTCGTTCGCCTCTTCTTTTTTTGACAGGACTGCCAGGACCCGGCCGCCTTGTGCGAACCATGGAGTTCCGTACAGGCCACTCCTGAACCCCGGCGCACCCTCCGAACGGAGACTGCACCATCGTACTGCTATATGCTGGCGGAGCGGACGGGACTCGAACCCGCGACCTCCGACGTGACAGGCCGGCATTCTAACCAACTGAACTACCACTCCTCGAATCTCGAATGAAACAGCGTATTTTTTATTGGCGGAGCGGACGGGACTCGAACCCGCGACCTCCGACGTGACAGGCCGGCATTCTAACCAACTGAACTACCACTCCGTAAAAAATACTGCACAACATGCCGGGCTCTGGTGGGGGCTGAGAGGCTCGAACTCCCGACCCGCGCCTTGTAAGGGCGCTGCTCTACCAACTGAGCTAAACCCCCGAAAGCACACCTGTGTCACCAGGTGTTACCGACATTTTCCGGTGATTGTCACCTCACCGAAGGACATTAGTTTACTGCATCTTTAAGCGCTTTACCAGCTTTAAATTTAGGAACTTTCGCCGCCGCGATCTTGATCGCTTCCTTGGTGCGCGGATTGCGCCCGGTACGCGCGGCGCGCTCGCCCACCGAGAAGGTGCCGAAGCCGACCAGGGTCACGCTGTCGTTCTTTTGCAGGCTGGCGGTGACGGCATCGATCATGGCGTCGAGCGCGCGCGTGGCCGAGGCCTTGGTGATGTCCGCCGACTTCGCGATTTCTTCGATCAATTCTGTTTTGTTCACTTGTGCCCCATTACATAAGAGTTGCGGCGAAAAGAAATCCGCAGCGCGTATTAAACAAGCCGTCCATCCGCCTGTCAAGCCAATTACCAACCGTAAAAAAAGCAAGCGTCACGAGGACGCTTGCTTCTGTACTGCACTAGCGACGGATTAGTGTTTCACGACGTCCGTCTGCGGGGCCACGCCATCGACCGCGGTGGCGGCGGCGGCGGCAACGGCGGCGACGGCCGGTACTTCCACCACCGGCGTCGGCATCCGTTCGAGCGCGATTTCGAGCACCTTGTCGATCCAGCGTACCGGAACGATTTCGAGCTTGTTCTTCACGTTGTCCGGAATGTCGGCCAGGTCCTTGACGTTCTGCTCCGGAATCAAGACCGTCTTGATCCCGCCGCGATGCGCCGCCAGCAGTTTTTCTTTCAGCCCGCCGATCGGCAGCACTTCGCCGCGCAAGGTGATCTCGCCCGTCATCGCCACATCGGCCCGCACCGGAATGCCGGTAAACACCGACACCAGCGCCGTGGTCATCGCAATACCGGCCGATGGACCGTCTTTCGGCGTGGCGCCTTCCGGCACGTGAATGTGAATGTCGGCTTTTTCGAACACGTCATTCTTGATGCCGAGGCGGTTGGCGCGCGAACGCACCACGGTGCGCGCCGCTTCGATCGATTCCTTCATCACGTCGCCCAGGGTGCCGGTGCGGATCACGCCGCCCTTGCCCGGCATTTGCACCGCCTCGATGGTCAACAGATCGCCGCCCACTTCGGTCCATGCAAGGCCGACCACCTGGCCGATCTGGTTCTCTTTCTCGGCCACGCCGAAATCGTAACGGCGCACGCCCAGGAACTTGTCGATGTTCTTGCCGTTGACCGTGACCTTTTTATCGGCCTTTTTCAACAGCAACATCTTGACGACCTTGCGGCAGATCTTCGAGATTTCGCGCTCGAGCGAACGCACGCCGGCTTCCCGCGTGTAGTAACGGATGATGTCGCGGATCGCGCTTTCGGCCACGGCGATTTCTTCTTCCTTCAAGCCATTCGCCTTGATCTGCTTGGGCAGCAGGTAACGCTGGGCGATGCTGGTCTTTTCATCTTCCGTGTAACCGGACAGGCGAATGACTTCCATGCGGTCGAGCAGCGCCGGCGGAATGTTGAACGAATTCGAGGTCGCCACGAACATCACGTCCGACAGGTCGAAGTCGACTTCGATGTAGTGGTCCGAGAACGTGTGGTTCTGTTCCGGGTCCAGCACTTCGAGCAGGGCCGAGGACGGATCGCCGCGGAAGTCCGCGCCCATCTTGTCGATTTCATCCAACAGGAACAGCGGGTTGCGCACGCCGACCTTGGCCAGCGATTGCAGCACCTTGCCCGGCATCGAACCGATATACGTGCGGCGGTGACCGCGAATCTCGGCTTCGTCGCGCACGCCACCCAAGGCCATGCGCACGAACTTGCGGTTCGTGGCCTTGGCGATCGATTGGCCAAGCGAGGTTTTACCCACGCCCGGAGGACCGACGAAGCACAGGATCGGCGCCTTCAGTTTGTCGACGCGTTGCTGGACCGCGAGGTATTCCAGGATGCGTTCTTTCACCTTGTCAAGGCCATAGTGATCGCCCTCGAGGACTTTCTCGGCGTTCGACAGGTCGTTATTGACCTTGGATTTTTTCTTCCACGGCAGGTTGACCAGGGTGTCGATGTAGTTACGCACCACGGTCGCTTCGGCCGACATCGGCGACATCAGCTTGAGCTTCTTGAGTTCGTTGGTAGCCTTGTCCAGCGCTTCCTTCGGCATCTTGGCGGCGATGACTTTTTTCTCGAGTTCGTCGATATCGGCGCCATCTTCGCCCTCGCCCAGTTCTTTCTGGATCGCCTTGACCTGCTCGTTCAGGTAGTACTCGCGCTGCGATTTTTCCATCTGGCGCTTGACGCGGCCACGGATGCGCTTTTCCACTTGCAGGATATCGAGCTCGCCTTCGAGCTGGCCGAGCAGGTGCTCGAGACGCTTGGCGACATTGAAGATCTCGAGGATCACCTGTTTCTGCTCGAGCTTGAGCGGCAGATGGGCGGCAACGGTATCGGCCAGGCGGCCGGCGTCGTCGATCCCTGCCAGCGAAGCGAGGATTTCAGGAGGAATCTTTTTGTTCAGTTTGACGTACTGGTCGAACTGCTGGACGATCGCGCGGCGCATCGCCTCGACTTCGGAATCGTCGCCGATTTCCGAACTGAGCGGGGTCAGGTCGGCGATAAAGTGGGTCGGGGCATCGCTGATGTGGTTGATGCGCGCACGCTGGGCGCCCTCGACCAGCACCTTGACGGTGCCGTCTGGCAGCTTGAGCATTTGCAGGATGTTGGCCACGCAACCGATCTCGTAGATGTCGGACGCGGATGGCTCGTCTTTGGCTGCGGCTTTCTGGGCCGCCAGCATGATGCTCTTGCCCTGCTCCATCGCCGCTTCCAGCGCCTTGATGGATTTAGGACGGCCAACGAACAGTGGGATCACCATATGCGGGAAGACGACCACGTCGCGCAACGGCAGTAAGGGCAGCGTCGTTTGCTCGGTTAATTTGGAAGTTGTCATGGCATACCTTATAGAAAGCGTGTTTACGATATTGGCACCATCTGCCAAAACACAAGACCGGCGGATAAAATATTTCTACAAGTTATTTGAATATTCATCAACTTGATTCAAATACAACCGGAATAATCTAAAAAAACTTTATCGGAACATCAAATAAAAAAGCCACCGCGCAGCGCTTGCGCTGCGAGTGGCTTTTCGAATGAAGCCTGATTCTTTTATTGAGGTAAATTGTACCGCCAAGAATTCAGGAATCAATGCTTTTGTTGCGTCCGCATCGCAGAATTTCAGTTTTCGCCGGATGCTTTGGCGCTTTCGCTGTAAATCAGTAAAGGTTTTGCGCCGTTCGTGATCGAATTTTCATCGATAACGACCTTGATGACATTCTGCTGATTTGGCAATTCGTACATCACATCGAGCAGTGCATGTTCAAGAATGGAACGCAAACCGCGCGCACCGGTCTTGCGGGCCAATGCCTTACGGGCAATCGCGTGCAGAGCGGCCGGACGGATTTCCAGTTCCGCGCCTTCCATTTCAAGCAACTTGGAATACTGCTTAATCAAGGCATTCTTCGGCTCGATCAGGATCTGGATCAGCGCTTCTTCGGTCAATTCGGACAAGGCGGCAACCACCGGCAGGCGGCCCACCAGTTCCGGAATCAGGCCGAACTTGATCAAGTCTTCCGGTTCGGCTTCGAGCAGCACGTCGGCGCTGGCGCGCTGGGACTCGCTCTTGACGCTGGCAGAGAAACCGATGCCGCTCTTTTCCGAACGGTTCTGGATGATCTTGACCAGGCCGTCGAACGCGCCGCCGCAGATGAACATGATGTTGGTCGTGTCGATCTGGACGAAATCCTGGTTCGGATGCTTGCGCCCCCCTTGTGGCGGCACCGATGCCATGGTGCCTTCGATCAGTTTCAGCAAGGCTTGCTGCACGCCTTCGCCGGAAACGTCGCGGGTAATCGACGGATTGTCCGATTTACGCGAAATCTTGTCGATTTCATCGATGTAGACGATGCCGCGCTGGGCCTTGTCGACTTCGTAGTTGCAGCTTTGCAGCAGCTTCTGGATGATGTTCTCGACGTCTTCGCCCACATAACCGGCTTCGGTCAGGGTGGTGGCGTCGGCGATCACGAACGGCACGTTGAGCATGCGCGCCAGGGTCTGGGCCAGCAGGGTTTTACCCGAGCCGGTAGGACCGACCAGCAAGATGTTGCTCTTTGCCAGTTCGACTTCGTCTTTCTTGCCCAGGTGCTTGAGGCGCTTGTAATGGTTGTAGACCGCAACGGACAGGATGCGCTTGGCGGTTTGCTGGCCGATAACGTACTGATCCAGCAATTCCTTGATCTCGTTCGGGGTCGGCAGGTCCGACTTGGCGCCGGCCACCGTTTCGACGTTCGAGGTCTCGTCGCGGATGATGTCGTTACACAGGTCGATGCATTCGTCGCAGATGAAGACGGATGGACCTGCGATGAGCTTCTTCACCTCGTGCTGGCTCTTGCCGCAGAACGAGCAGTAGAGAAGTTTTTCGCCGCTGGAGGATTTTTTTTCTGACATGGGGCAGGGTTCTCTTGAATTGCTATAAGTGTAACGCGAACAGACGCGCAACATGAGTGTGCGCTAACAGCATGCTACCCGAAATAAAAACGAAACGCCCGAACGTTGTAGCGCCGGGCGTTTTTTCAGCAACACCACAGGTGAACGTCACGATCACGCTGCCGCACCCCGGACTGGCCGGTTGGGCGGCGCGTGGCCATGACGACCCGCGCTGGCAAGCTATTCGCGCTTCGCAAGGACTTTGTCGATCAGGCCATACTCAGCAGCTTCTTCGCCCGACATGAAACGGTCGCGGTCGGTATCCTTGTGGATCTGTTCCATCGTCTTGCCCGTACGTTCGGCCAGGATGTGGTTCAGGCGCTCACGCAGGTAGAGGATTTCTTTCGCCTGGATCTCGATATCCGAGGCCTGCCCTTGCGAGCCGCCCGACGGCTGGTGAATCATGATGCGCGAGTTAGGCAAGGAAAAACGCTTGCCCTTGGCGCCCGCCGCCAGCAGGAAGGCTCCCATTGAGGCCGCCATCCCGGTGCACAGGGTCGACACGTCCGGCTTGATGAAGTTCATCGTATCGAAAATCGCCAGGCCGGCCGAAACCGATCCGCCAGGCGAGTTGATATACAGCGAAATATCCTTGTCCGGATTCTCGCTCTCGAGGAACAGCAGCTGGGCGACGATCAGGTTGGCCATCTGGTCATGCACCGGCCCGACCATGAAAATCACGCGTTCCTTGAGCAGGCGCGAGTAAATATCGTACGAGCGCTCGCCGCGGCCGCTTTGCTCCACGACCATCGGAATGAGGCCGAGTGCTTGTGTATCCAATGCCGGATTATGATTCATACCTGTCTCTTCCTTTGTAAGCAGCCTAAAGCCAACTTTAAGCTTGTGCGTTGCTTCCCATCAACTCGTCGAATGCAACAGCCTTGGCTGTGACTTTCGCGATACCGAGTACATAGTTAACGACGTTTTCTTCCAATACAAGAGCTTCGACTTCCGACAGGCGGCGACGATCGCTGTAGTAGTACTTCAGTACTTCACGCGGATCTTCGTAGCTTTGAGCGAAATCTTCGATCTGTGCCTTGACCTGCTCAGGGGTTGCCTGCAGCTTGTTGTCGCCAACGAGTTGCGACAGGATCAAGCCCAGGCGCACGCGGCGCTCGGCCTTGGTGGCGAACAGTTCTTGCGGGAATGGCATGTCTTTGACATCCATGCCGCGCTGCGCCATGTCCTGGCGGGTCATTTCAGCCAGGCGGTCCGCATCCTGGGCGATCATGACTTTAGGAACTTCCATTTCGGTGACCTTGACCAGGGCATCCATCACGGCTTCCTTGTTGCGTGCCTTGACGCGGCCCGCGACTTCGCGTTCCAGGTTGACTTTGATGTCAGCGCGCATTTTTTCCAGGTCGCCATCTTCCATGCCCAGGGACTTGGCGAACTCGGCGTCAACTGCCGGCAGGTGCGCCCATTCCAGCTTTTTCAGGGTGATGGTGAAGTCGGCGGTTTTGCCGGCCACGTCAGCACCGTGGTAGTCCGCTGGGAAAGCCAGTGGGAAGGTTTTCGCTTCGCCGACCTTCAGGCCGACGGTAGCGGCTTCGAATTCCGGCAGCATGCGGCCTTCGCCGAGCACGAATGCGTAGTCTTCAGCTTTGCCGCCTGGGAATTCAACGCCGTCGATCACGCCGACGAAGTCGACGGTGACGCGGTCGCCATTGGCTGCGATCGGCTCGCCGCCGTCGCCGTGTTCGCCGGCTTCACCCTTGGTGTGGTAATGCACGCGCTGCTTGCGCAGGATGTCGATGGTCTTTTCGATTTCCGCATCCGACACGTCGGCTTTCACGGTGTCGATCTCGACACCCGACAGGTCGCCGATGACGACTTCAGGATACACCTCGAAAGTGGCGTCGAACGACAGCACGCCTTCGGCGGAATCTTCCTTTGGTTCGATTTTTGGAAAACCGGCAACGCGCAGCTGGTTCTCGTTCGCAGCTTCGTTGAATGCGCGGCCGACTTTATCGTTCAGCACGTCCGATTCGATCTGGTAGCCGTATTGTTGCGCAACCATTTTCATTGGCACTTTACCTGGACGGAAGCCAGGTGCCTTGGCCGATTTGGCCTGCTGTTTCAGGCGCTTTTCCACTTCCGTACGGACGTCAGTCAGCGGAAAAGAGATCGTCAAGCGACGTTCGAGTTTACCCAGGGTTTCGACTGCAGTTGCCATGTAAAAATCGTCCAAAAAATAGTATTAAACTCGTGGTGCGAGGAGGGGGACTCGAACCCCCACACCATTGCTGGCGTCAGGACCTAAACCTGGTGCGTCTACCAATTTCGCCATCCTCGCGGGATCGCATCCGGCGCCACCATGGGCGGCCGCATGCACCTTTCCATCTGAAAAAACAAAGGGCGCCCGACAGTGAAACCGGCCGCCCTGCACTGCCTTTGTTAGGGGCTACAACTTCAACCCGGTATTTTACTGGATTTTCTGACCACATAGGGCGTTTTTTGAATCGGACTCGGGCGGCGTATAATTTGGAAACGTTTTCAGTCCCTTAAAGAAATACCTCCGCATGTCTTCCAATCATATTAACAAAGTCCGCAAGGCCGGATTGTTCGCCATGACATGGCCCATTTTTATCGAGCAGCTCTCGCATATTTTGCCGGGCGTGGTCGATACCTTCATGGTCAGCCACCTTGGCGATTCGGCGGTGGCCGCTCTGGCGGTGGCCAACCAGATCGTCGGCTTTTGCATCATCCTGTTTTCATTCGTCGGGATCGGCAGCGCGGTGGTGCTGACCCATTACCTGGGCGCGGGCGACCGCGCCGGCGCCGAGCGGGTGGCGGCCACCGCGGTCGGCATCAACTTCTGGCTGGGGATGATCGTCAGCCTGGCGATCTGGGCGTTTTCAAACGACATGCTGCGCCTGCTGCACTTGCCGCCGTCACTGATGCCGTACGCGCAGCCCTTCCTGGCGCTGATGGGCGGCACCCTGTTTCTGGAATCGATCAATATTGCGTTCGGCTCGGTGCTGCGCGCGCACGGGCACATGCGTGAAGCGATGGTCGTGTCCATCGGCATGAACGTGCTCAACCTGATCCTGAACGTGGTGCTCATTTTCGGCCTGCTGGGCGCGCCGAAAATGGGCGTGATCGGCGCGGCGCTGTCGACCGTCATCAGCCGCGCCGTGGCCTGCGTGGCGCTGGCCTGGGTGGTGCGGCGCCAGCTCAAGCTGGGCGTGCGGCTGGCGTGGTTCGTGACCCTGTCGCGCGCGCCCCTGGCGCCCATCCTGCGGATCGGCTTGCCGGCGGCGGGCGAGAATCTGTGCTGGCAGGCCAGCTTCATGGTCATTACGTATTTTGTCGGGCAGATGGGCGTGGTCCAGCTAGCGACGTTTTCGTATGCGATCCAGCTGTCGATGATCATGATGATGCTGGGCATTTCGATCGGGATCAGTACCGAGATCATGATCGGGCACATGATCGGCGCGGGCGAGTTCGACGAAGCCTACCGCCAACTGTTGCGCAGCCTGCGCGTGGGACTGGGGGTGACCGTGGTGACGACCTGCGTGGTGGTGCTGCTGGCACCGTGGTTGCTGGGGTTCTTCAGCAAGGACCCGGCGATCGTGGCCGGTGGCGCGGTGCTGCTGAGGATCAGTTTGTTGCTGGAGCCGGGGCGCACGTTCAACCTGGTGGTGATCAATTCGCTCAGGGCCACGGGCGACGCGAAGTTTCCGGTATTCATGGGGGCATGTTCGATGTGGGGCGTGGCGGTGCCGCTGGCATGGCTGCTGGGCCTGCATCTGGGCTGGGGATTGATTGGGGTCTGGATCGCGTTCACGTGCGACGAGTGGGTGCGCGGGCTGGCGATGTATGCCAGGTGGAAGAGCCGGGTGTGGGAGAAACACGCGCACGCGGTACGGGCGCATGTAGCGGCTTGAGTAGCGGAACGGCATGCATCGCCGCTACCTTCCGCTTCGTCGCCCCCGCGCCAAGGCGGCCCTCGGCGGGGGCCCAAGTTCGTAGCTCAGTTAATAGCTGCGGAACACACTTGGATCCCCGCCAAGGGGGCCGCCGAGGCCGGGAACGACGCAGCGGAGGGTGCGGGTATAGCGGAAGCTCTACGAGCGCAAGGCGACTGCGTCGACAGGCTTTTTCACCCTGAAGCAAGTCGCATACAAGGCCGGCAGGAACAGCAAGGTCAATGCCGTCGCCACCACCAGCCCGCCCATGATGGCAACGGCCATCGGTCCCCAGAACACCGAACGCGACAGTGGAATCATCGCCAGCGCGGCCGCAGCGGCCGTCAGGATGATCGGCCGGCAACGACGCACCGCCGCTTCGATCACCGCATTCCACGGCTCCGCCCCCGCAGCAATATCTTGCTCGATCTGGTCGACCAGGATCACCGAGTTACGGATGATCATCCCGAACAGCGCAATCACGCCCAGATTCGCCACGAAGCCGAACGGCCGGTTCAAAATCAGCAAGCCCATCGCCGCACCAGCCACGCCCAGCGGACCGGTCAGGAACACCAGCAGCGAACGCGAGAAGCTGTGCAGTTGCAGCATCAGCAGGGTGAACACGATGAACAGCACCAGCGGCACGTTGGCCGCGATCGACGCTTCCGCCGCCGCGCTGTCGGCCGCAGCGCCGGCCAGCGAGATCGTGTAGCCAGGCGGCAGCGCCGCGCGCAGGTCAGCCAGCTTCAGGCCGATCTGATCCGACACGGTCGGCCCCTGGATGCCGTCGACCACATCGGCCTGCGCCGTGATCGCCCATTCGCGGCCCTCGCGCCACACCACGCCCGGTTCCCACACAAAGTGCGCACGCGCAATCTGCGAAATGGTCACCGACTTGCCCGATGCGGTCGGGATATTGGTGTCGTTGAGCACTGCGATGGTGGCGCGCTCTTCGACCGGCTGGCGCACCACGATGTCGATCAGCTTGTTGTCTTCGCGGAACTGGCCGATGGTGGTGCCCGACAGGATAGTATTTGCCGCGCGCATCACCGTCTGCGAGGTCACGCCCAGCGCGCGCAGTTTCTCCTGGTCCAGGTCAAGGCGCAGCACCTTGACCGATTCGTTCCAGTTGTCATTGACGCCGATCGCGTTCGGATTGGCGCGCATGATCTCCTTGACCTTGTCGGCAAAGTCGCGTACGACCGCGATTTCGGGACCGGCCACGCGGAACTGCACCGGATACGGCACCGGCGGCCCGTTCGGCAGCAGCTTGACCCTGCCGCGCACTTCCGGGAAATCCTTGCTGAAAATGTCGACAATCTTCAGGCGCAGCGACTCGCGATGCTCGAGCCCGCGCGCCAGCACGACGATCTGCGACACGTTCGATTGCGGGAAGATCTGGTCCAGCGGCAAGTAAAAGCGCGGGCTGCCGTTGCCGACATAGCTGGTCACGCTCTCGACATTGGCTTCCTTGGCCATCAGCTTCTCGAATTTTTTCACCAGCGCTTCGTTGGCCTTGAACGCGGTGCCTTCCGGCGTCCACATCTCGACCATCAGTTCAGGCCGGCTCGAATCCGGGAAGAATTGCTTCTCGATGAACTTGAAGCCGAATACGCCCAGGAAGAACACGCCCAGGCTCAGCGCGATGGTGGTCTTGCGCCACGTCACGCACCAGGTGACGACGCGGCGGAAGCGCTGGAAGCCCGGGGTATTGAACATGTCGTGCTCGCCCTCGCCGGCCGCGTGCGGCTTGACCTTGAGGATCATGTAACCGATGTAAGGCGTAAACACCACCGCCACCAGCCACGAAATCAAGAGCGCGATCGCATTGACCGAGAACATCGAAAACGTGTATTCGCCGGCCGTCGACTTGGCCAGGCCGATCGGCAAGAAGCCGGCCGCCGTGATCAGGGTGCCGGTCAGCATCGGCATCGCGGTCGAGGTGTAGGCGAAGGTAGCCGCATCGAAGCGCGACATGCCCTCCTCCATCTTGCGCACCATCATTTCGACGGCGATGATGGCGTCATCGACCAGCAGGCCGAGCGCGATGATCAGCGCCCCGAGCGAAATCTTGTGCAAGTCGATGTTGAAAAAGCGCATGAACAAGAAGGTAATGGCGAGCACCAGCGGAATCGTCAGCGCCACCACCAGGCCCGGCCGCGCATCGATGCGCAGCGGCTTGGTATGCAGACCCAGCGCCAGGAAACTGACCGCCAGCACGATCACCACCGCTTCGATCAGCACCTTGATGAATTCGCTCACCGAGGCCGTCACCGCGCGCGGCTGGTCCGATACCCGTTCGAGTTCGATGCCGACCGGCAGCTTGGCCTTGATGCGCGCCACTGTTTCGTCCAGGCCCTCGCCCATCGCAATGATGTTGCCGCCCTTTTCCATCGACACGCCCAGGCCGATCACTTCCTTGCCGTTGAAACGCATCTTTTCGCGCGGCGGATCTTCGTATTCGCGCTTGATGGTGGCAAAGTCGCCCAGACGGAAGGTGGTGCCGTTGGCGCGCAGTTCCAGGTTTTCCAGGTCCTTGGCGGTGGTCAGGGCGCCCGTCACGCGCACTTGCAGGTTATCGGTCGCGGTGACCAGCACGCCGGTCGCTTCGACCGAGTTCTGGGTGGCGATCTGGCCGGCGATGACTTCGAAGGGTACGCCGAGCTGCGCGAATTTTTTGTGCGAAAACTCGATATTGAGTTTTTCGGCCTGCACGCCGAACTGTTCGACTTTCGACACCAGCGGTACGCGCAGCAATTGCTGGCGCACGAAGTCGGCGTATTCCTTGACCTCGGCGTAGTTGAAGCCGTCGGCCGAGAGCGCGAAAATCGAGCCGTAGGTGTCGCCGAATTCATCGTTGAAGAAGGGCCCGATCACGCCCGCGGGCAAGGTGCCCTTGATGTCGCCGATCTTTTTGCGCACCTGGTACCAGGAGTTGGCGGTCTCGCGCGGCGGCGTCGATTCGCGCAGTTGCAGGATGATGATTACTTCGCCCGGCTTGGAATAACTCTTGATCTTGTCGATATAGGGCGTTTCCTGCAGCGTTTTTTCGAGCTTGTCGGTGACTTGCTCGGCCATCTGCACCGCGGTCGCGCCCGGCCAGATGGCGCGCACCACCATCACGCGGAAGGTAAACGGCGGATCTTCATCCTGCCCCAGGTTCATATAGCTGATCACCCCGCCCAGCAACAGCGCCACGATCAGGTAGCGCGTCAGCGGGATATGTTCGAGTGCCCAGCGAGAAAGATTGAATCCCTTCATTTGGCGACCTCGACCTGAGGTGCGGCCGCGCTCTTTTGCACAGGCGCAACGTCACTCGACGAGGACTCCGGTGGCAGGATCGTCACTTTCTGGCCCGGCTTGATCAGGTTCACGCCGGCCGTCACCACGGTCTGGCCGGCCGTCACGCCACCGGCCAGCACCACGTCGTTGGCGGAGGTGCCGGCAATGGTCACCGGCACCATGCGTACCACGCCCTTGTCGACCACCCACACCGAGGTGGTGTTCTTTTCATGATACAGGGCCGTCAGCGGCACCTTGATCTGCGGTGTGGCCATGGTGCTGGCGAACTGCACCATGGCGGTCATGCCCAGCTTGACGTCGGCCGCGCTGTCGGGAATCGAGACCTTGACCGCGTACGTACGGGTGGCTGGGTCGGCCACCGGCGAGACTTCGCGCACCTTGCCTGGGATAACCACATCCTTGTTGGCCCACAGGCGCACGGTCACGTCGGTCAGTTTGCGCAATTGCTCGACTTTATCTTCCGGCAAACCAATGACGATTTCCTTCTCGCCCATCTTGGCCACGCGCACCACCGGGGTGCCGGGGGAGACCACCTGCCCCACTTCGGCGTCCACGGCGGTGACCACGCCATCGACATCCGATACCAGCGTTGCATAACCGGCCTGGTTGGATTGCCCGAAATACGCGGCCTGGGCCGCGTCGACAGTGGCCTGGGCCGAACTGTAGGCCGATTGCTTGGCGTCCAGCACGGCCTGGCTGACAAAATTCTTTACGCGCAATTCCTGATAGCGCTTCAGTTCCGCCTTGGCCAGGTCGCGCCCGGTTTCGGCGGCGCGCAGGTTGGCCTTGGCCTGGGCCTGGGACAGCTTCAAGTCTTGCGGGTCGAGCTGCATCAGCACCTGGCCCTTCTTGACCACGGTGCCGGGGTCGACCTTACGCGCGGTAATCTTGCCGCCCACCCGGAACCCGAGACGCGATTCGACCCGCGCGCGCACCTCGCCGGCGAACTCGGCGTTAACGCCGACGGTGCTCGAACTGAGCACGATGGCGCGCACCGGACGGATGTCTTCCTTTTTCTCCACGGGCTTGGAACAGGCTGCCAGCAAGGCGGCCATGACAGCGGCGCTGAGAATGGTCGTCGGTGCCAAAGGTCTTTGGCGCAGGTTTTTCACGGGGAACACGGTGTTTTCCTTTACTATGCGGTGGGCGCCATCCTGGCGATGATGTCGAGATGCTACTACTCGTTCGGCCCTGAGAGCTAACTGACTTTCTGGTTAGTAATTATAATCCTGCAAGTTTTATTTGCAAATGACTTTTGCGTCATTAATTACCCATGCCTGTCGATCACTACGAGAATTTCCCCGTCGCCTCGATTTTGTTGCCCAAGCGGCTGGTGCCGGCGGTCGAAGCGATTTACGCCTTTGCCCGCACGGCGGACGATATCGCCGACGAAGGCGACGCCAGCGGCCCCGAGCGCCTGGCCGCCTTGAGCGCCTACGAAGCCGCGCTCGACGCCATTGGCCGTGGCGAGCACCAGCGCGACACCCTGTTCCGGCGCCTGGCCGAAGTGATTGCCCAGTACAAGCTGCCGCTGCAACCATTTTACGACTTGCTCTCCGCGTTCAAGCAAGATGTGGACACCAAGCGTTATCCGAACTTTGACTTGCTGCTCGACTATTGCCGGCGCTCGGCCAATCCGGTCGGCTTGCTGATGCTGTCGCTCTACGGCGCTGTCGATGACGCCAACGTGCGCGACTCGGACGCCATTTGCTCGGCGCTGCAGCTGATCAACTTCCTGCAAGACGTCGGCATCGACCGCCAAAAAGACCGTATTTACATCCCGATGGATGACTTGCAGCGCTTCGGCGTCGCGCCGGCCGAGCTCGATAAGCAGAATACCGGCGGCAACTGGCGCGCGCTGATGGCCTTCGAAGTGGCGCGCGCGCGCGCCCTGATGCAAAGCGGCGCCCCGCTGGCGCGCCGTTTGCCGGGCCGCATCGGCTGGGAATTGCGGCTGGTAATCCAGGGTGGCTTGCGCATCCTGGAAGAAATCGAAAAAGCCGGTTACGACGTCTTTAACCAGCGCCCGCAGCTCAAAACGCTGGACTGGATGGCGATTCTGTGGCGCGCGCTGCGGATGTGAACCGCTGTATCGGCCCTTGCCAGTGAAAAAACCGCCATCGCCCCTCTCGTCCGGGGCGCATCGGCTATAGAATAGCGGCTTCGCTTCGCGCACCCTTGCACTTTTGACCATGTCTCCTGACGAATACTGCCAACAAAAGACCGTCCAGAGCGGCTCCAGCTTCTATTACAGCTTCCTGTTCCTGCCACCGGAGCGGCGCCGCGCGATCACCGCGCTGTACGCCTTTTGCCGCGAGGTGGACGACACGGTCGACGAATGCACCGACCAGTCGATCGCGCGCATCAAGCTGGCATGGTGGCGCACCGAACTGGCCACTATGTACGCCGGCGCGCCCACCCACCCGGTCACGCAAGCCTTGCAGCCGCACCTGACGGTCTATAACCTGCAGGAACAGCACATGCAGGCCATCGTCGACGGCATGGAAATGGACCTCGACCAGACCCGCTACCTCGACTACACCGCCATGAAGCGCTACTGCTGGCACGTGGCCAGCGTGGTCGGCATTCTGTCGGCCAGCATTTTCGGCGTGAGCAATCCGAAGACCCTGGAATACGCGGAACAGCTGGGCCTGGCGTTCCAGCTGACCAACATCATCCGCGACGTGGGCGAAGACGCGCGCAAGGGCCGGATTTACCTGCCCGTGAACGAATTGCAACAGTTCGGCGTGACGGCGGCCGACTTGCTCAACGCCCGCCACAGCGACAAGTTCGAAAACCTGATGCGTTTCCAGACCGAACGCGCGCAAAAAATCTACGACGAAGCGTTCGCCCTGCTGCCCAAGGAAGACCGGCGCGCACAACGTCCCGGCCTGATGATGGCGGCCATCTACCGCACCGTGCTCGACGAGATCGAGCGCGACAATTTCCATGTCTTGAGCCAGCGCATCTCGCTTACGCCGCTGCGCAAACTCTGGCTGGCGTGGAAGACCTACATCCGTGGCTGACGCCGCTGCCGTAACAGTCGCGGTCATCGGCGCCGGCTGGGCCGGTTGCAGCGCGGCCGTCGAACTGGCCCGCGCCGGCTGCAAGGTCAGCTTGTTCGAAGCGGCCCGCACACTCGGCGGACGGGCGCGCGCGGTCGAGGTCCAGGGCCGCCAGCTCGATAACGGCCAGCATATTTTGCTGGGCGCCTACAAGGAATCGCTGCGCCTGATGCGCGTGGTGGGCATCGACACCGGCGCCGCCATGCTGCGCCTGCCCTTGCAGATGCGCTACCCCAAGGGCAGCGGCGGCATGGATTTTGCGGCCCCGCGCCTGCCGGCGCCCTTGCACCTGGCGATCGCCCTGCTGCGCGCCGGCGGCCTGGACTTTGCCGACAAGATGGCGCTGGCGCGCTTTTCCTCGACCGCGCGCTGGATGGACTGGCGCCTGCACACCGACTGCAGCGTCAGCGAACTGCTGGAACGCTACGACCAGACCGAGCGCCTGATCGAACTGATGTGGCGGCCGCTGTGCCTGGCCGCGCTCAACACCGCGCCCGAACGCGCCTCGGCCCAGGTGTTTCTGGCTGTGCTGCGCGACAGCCTGGGCGCTGCCCGCTCCAGTTCCGACATGTTGCTGCCGCGCCTGGACCTGAGCGCGCTGTTTCCCGTGGCTGCCGCCGCCTTCGTCGAAAGCCGCGGCGGCAGCGTGCGCGCCGGAGCCAAGGTCGCCTCGCTTGCAGCGAACAAGGGCGGCTGGCTGCTTGGCGACGGCGAGCCGTTCGACGCCGTGGTCATCGCCACGCCACCGCCGGCCGCCGCCCTATTGCTGGAACAAGCCGGCGCGCTTGAGGTGGCGGCCGCGCTCGGGCACTTCGAGTACGAGCCGATCACCACCTGCTATTTGCAATATCCTGCCGCCACGCGCCTGGAACTGCCCTTCTACGCCCTGCGCGACAATGCCGCCAGCGGCCACTGGGGCCAGTTCGTGTTCGATCGCGGCCAGCTCGATCCTGCCCAGGCCGGCATGTTTTCCGTCGTCATCAGCGCCTCGGGCGCAGCCTCGGAACTGGGACGCGAAGCGCTGGCCCAGGCCGTCGCCGAGCAACTGGCCGCCGTGTTAAAACGCCCGGAACTGGCGCGGCCCGACTGGGTCCAGGTGATCAGCGAAAAACGCGCCACCTTCGCCTGCACGCCCGGCCTGGCGCGCCCGGCCAACGCCACCGGACTGGCGCGCCTGGCGCTGGCCGGCGACTACACCGCCAGCGACTATCCGGCCACCATCGAGTCGGCCGTGCGCAGCGGCGTGGCCGCCGCCCGCCTGCTCACAAGCAAGAGCAAATGAACGACTGTCCCCCGATTTGGTCGTTTGCGGCGCTCAAAGTGCAGCCTGTCGCATTCCGCTGGAGCTGAGCTGTCCGTTTTCGTACAGTAGCACCATCGAAACAGGTTTTTTACACGGACAGCACATGAACATCGCACTCGGACTGCGCGCACTCGCTTTACTGGTTTTTGTTGCCGCGAGTACCTTTGTTATCGTCATGCCGCACTTGCTCGGCGGCGACTTGCAGATTTTCCATTCGGGCGTGGCGCTCAGCCACTCCTGATCCAACCAGGCGATCATCATGGGCAAACTCGAATATCTCGACGCGCTGCGGCGCGCCATGGCGGGCATTTCCGCCGACACCCAGGCCAAGACCCTGGCCTATTACGAACAGCGCTTCGTCGACGGCGTGGCCGCCGGCCGCACCGAAGAAGACGTGGCCGCCGAACTGGATGACCCGAAAAAGATCGCCATGACCCTGCGCGCCAGCGTGCACATGCATTCTTTCGAGCAAAAGAAGAATCCCGCCAACCTGTTGCGCCTGCTGGTGTCGATCGTCGGGCTGGGCATTTTCAACCTGTTCATGGTGGTGCCGGCGCTGGTGTACGCGGCCTTCCTGGCGATCCTGTACGCGGCCGGACTGGCGTTTTACGTGGCCGGCATCGCCATCACCGCCAGCGGCCTGTCGGGCGCCAACGAACTGGTGCTCGACGGCCCATTCCGCGAGATTATCCTCAGCAACGCGTCCGATGAAGACCGCGACAAGCTGCAGGCGATCGTCTCCATCGGCGAGGAAGGCGTGCAATTTCACCAGGAGCGCATCAGCAAGGACGATGACGAACAGGCCAAGGCCAAGGCCGAGGCCGCCGCCATTCTCGACGCCGGCGACGTGGTCGAAAAAGCCATCGCCAGCGGCGGCGAAGCGGCCAGCGTGGCGCGCGAAGCCGGCGACGCGGTACGCGGGGTCGCCCAGGAAGCGGCGGCGAGGGGTTCGGAAGCAGGCGGCGCGCAGCCCAGGAAGCGCAGCGTGGTGCGCCGCGCCGAAGAGGCGGCCGGGCGCGGCGTGCGCATCACCACCGAACTCGAACCCGGATCGCGCACCACCCAAACCTTTTTCGGCCTCGGCATCGTGCTGGCCGGAATCGTCATCTTCCTGCTGTGCCTGGTCATTACGAAATACACGCTGATCGGCATCCGGCGCTATGTCGACATGAATGTGTCCCTGCTCAAGGGCAACTGAATCCGGAACCGGAGAATCTGATGCGCTCATTACTCAAAGTCGGCTTCGGCCTGCTGCTCCTCGCGTTCGTGCTGATCGGCCTGTTCTACGGCATGTTGCGCGCCCAGGGCACGACCCGCCCGAACAATCCCGAAGGCCGCATGGTCGCCAGCGAAACGCGCGCCGTGGCCGCCAACATCACCACCATCACCCTCGGCGGCCCGATCGACATGACCCTGCGCCAGGGCGCGGTGCCGTCGCTGACGGTGCGCGGCGAACAGCGCCTGCTGGGCAATGTGGAGACGCTCAGCGAAGGGGGCAAGCTGCATATCGATACCAAGGGCATGCTGCTGCACCATAAACAGCCGCTGCAAGTGGTGCTGGTGCTGCCCGCGCTCGATAGCCTGCAGATCCGGGGCAGCGGCGACAGCACCGTCAACGGCTTTAACGGCGACAAGCTGGAACTGCAATTGCACGGCTCCGGCAACGTCAAGTTCAACGGCCGCTACCGTGAAGTGGAAGCCGAACTGCAAGGCAGCGGCGACATTGAACTGAACGGCGGCAGCAGCGACAAGGTCGAGGTCAGCGTGGTCGGTTCGGGCAGCATGACGGTGGTGGGCGCGGCGAAAGCGTTCAAGGTGTCGCAGATGGGTTCGGGCGACCTGGACGCCGAGCACCTGAGCGCGGATGCGGTCACCATCGACCTGATGGGTTCCGGCAGCGCCATCGTGCAGGCCCGCAAAAGCGCCTCGGTCAACCTGCGCGGCAGCGGCGACATCAGCGTGCATGGCAATCCGGGCGAGCGCAACATCACCAGCAAGGGCTCGGGCGACGTCAGTTTCGAGTGAGCCACTTCAAGGCGCCGAGGCCGGCGGCGCGCCCGCTGGCAAAGCAGGCGGTGAGCAGGTAGCCGCCGGTGGGCGCCTCCCAGTCGATCATTTCGCCAGCGGCAAACACGCCCGGCACGGCGCGCAGCATGGCGTTGGCGTCGAGCGCGTCGAAGCGCACCCCGCCGGCGCTGCTGATCGCCTCGTCGATCGGGCGCGCGCGTTGTAACACCACGGGCAGCATTTTCAGCGCCTGCGCCAGGCGCGCCGGGTCGCCGAATTCGGCCGCCGACAGGCATTCGCGCAGCAATCCCGACTTGACGCCCTTGATCCCCAGCCGGCTTTGCAGATGGCTCGACATCGAGCGCGACCCGCGCGGGTGCGTCACTTCATCGAACACCTTGTCAGCGCTGAAATCGGGCGCCAGATCGAGCCAGATGGTGGCGCTGCCGTTGGCGGCGATCTGCTCGCGCAGGCCGGCCGACAAGGCGTAAATCAAACTGCCTTCGACCCCGCCGGCGGTGATGACGAACTGGCCCTGGCGCTTGTGCGGGGCGCCGTCGGCGCCGAGCGCGGTGACCGCCACGGTAGTTAGCGGCGCGCCCGCATGGCGGCTGCTGAAATGCGCGCTCCAGTCGGTGTCGAAACCACAGTTCGACGGCGCCAGCGGCGCCACCGGCACCGCGCGCTCTTGCAAGAGCGGCACCCAGGCGCCGTCCGACCCCAGGCGCGCCCAGCTCGCGCCGCCCAGCGCCAGGATGACCGCGTCGAAGGTCGCCTCACGCTCGCCGTCCGGGGTGGCGAAGCGCAGCGCGGCGCCGTTCCAGCCCAGCCAGCGATGGCGCATGTGAAATTGCACCCCGCCCTCGCGCAGGCGGTGCAGCCAGGCGCGCAGCAGGGGCGCGGCCTTCATATCGGTCGGGAACACGCGCCCGGAGGTGCCCACGAACGTGTCCACGCCAAGGCCGGCAATCCAGTCGCGCACGGCCTGCGCATCGAACAGCGCCAGCCACGGCGCCACCTGGCCGGCGCGCGCGCCATAGCGCTGGCCGAATGCAAGGGCCGGCTCCGCGTGCGTGATATTCATGCCGCCCTTGCCCGCCAAAAGGAATTTGCGCCCGACCGACGGCATGGCGTCGTACAGCTCGACCGCCACTCCGCCCTGGCTCAACACTTCGGCGGCCATCAGGCCGGCCGGACCGCCGCCGATGACGGCGACGCGGGCTTGGGTAAGAGTTTCGGGCATGGCATTCTCGGTGCGGCGGTTGGACGACCCGCATTGTAGTCGACTTCGACAGGCGAAAAACAGATGTAAAGCATGCTTGACATCGCATGCTTTGCTGCCTACCATGTAAAGCAGACTTGACAATCACGGAGACGGACATGCACGAAAAGATCATCGGCCAGCGCTACCTGCGCGAGCTGTTCGGCGCCATTGGCGTCTATTGGCTGCTGCTGACCTTGTCGATCGTGTTCGGCAAAAACCTGCCCAACGGGCCGGCGCGCACGCTGATCCTGGCCATTCCCGTGATCGGCGTGGCGCTGGCCGTGTGGGCGATCGTGCGCCAGATGCGCCGCGTGGACGAATTCGTACGCATGGTGACGCTGCAAAACATCGCGATGGCCGCCGCCATCACGGCCAGCCTGACCTTCAGCTACGGCTTCCTGGAGCTGGCGGGCTTTCCGCGCGTGTCGATGTTCGTGGTGTGGCCGCTCATGGCCGTCAGCTGGCTCCTGATCGTTTTGGTGCGCAAGATCACAAACCAATGAACAACACCATCCGCGCCTTGCGCGCGCGGCATGGCTGGAGCCAGGCGCACCTGGCCGACCTGCTGAAGGTATCGCGCCAGACCGTCAACGCCATCGAAACCGGGCGCTACGACCCGAGCCTGCCGCTGGCCTTTGCCATCGCCCGGCTGTTCGCGCAACCGCTCGAATCCATTTTCCATCCCGACCAGGAGACACCATGATTGTTCGTTTTGTCATCGCACTGATGTTCGCGGCCAGCGCGCCCGCCTTCGCCGCCGATGCGCCACCGACAACAAGCAACCGCTTCGCCGCCACCCTCGTTCCGGCCGAACGCTTCGACATCGGCGCCATGCAGGTCGAACGGCACGGCAAGGGCAAGCGCGCCCTGATCCTCATTCCGGGGCTGGCCAGCGGGTCCTGGGCCTGGCAAGGCACGGCGCGCCGCTTCATGGGCGAGTACAGCGTGTACATCGTCACCCTGCCCGGCTTCGACGGCCGCGCGCCGGCGCCGGGCAAGCAAATGGAAGCGGCCCAGCGCGCGCTGGCGCAACTGATCGACACGCGCAAACTGGTCAAGCCGGTGCTGGTCGGGCACAGCCTGGGCGGCGTGCTGGCCTTCTCGCTGGCGGCGCAGCGCCCGCAAGATATCGGCGGCGTGATCAGCATCGACGGCTTGCCGGTCTTCCCCGGCGCCGAAGACCTGACGCCGCGCCAGCGCGAGCAGATGGCGCAGCAACTGGCGCGCCGCATGGTGCCGGGCGACCAGCGCGCGTTCGCCGCGCAACAGCAGGACTATATGCGCGGCATCGGCGTGATGGACATGGCGCGCGCCGACGAACTGGCCAAGCTGAGTGCGCGCAGCGATCCGGGCGCGGTGCTGCAGTATATGGCCGAAACGTTCGCCATGGACCTGCGCCCGGCGCTGTCGAAAATCAGCGCGCCGGTGCTCCTGATCGCGCCGTACTTCGATGCCGACGCCAGCGCCCACGAGCTGACCGAAGAGACCAAGAAGGCCTACTACGCCTCGCTGATCGAGGCGGCGCCGACGGCGCAGGTGGTCACGGTGGCGCCGGCCCGGCACTTCGCCATGATCGACCAGCCGGAACAGGTGAACGAGGCCATCGCCCGCTTCCTGAAAAACCTCTGATCGTGCGTCCGGCTGCTACGCGCGGTGGCGTTTTTTGCTACGCGATGCAGCTTTGACAGTTATCAAGAATGGCATTGCACACTGCTGGTTCCCGCTGTATCAACCCTGGAGACCACATGAAACGTGCACTGGCCATTCTGGCGATTTGCGCATCCTTCACCGCGCTGGCGGCACCCGCCGCCGCACCATCGGCCACCGTCCGTGCCGGCGCCACCGTGCGCCTGGACCCCACCGCGGCCAACGTCAAGCGCGTGCGCGCCGCACTGCGCGCGGCCCGTTCGGAAGAGCACAAGATCGACCAGATCCGCCTGCTCGGCAGCCTGTACTCGCGCAGCAATGCCTCCGGCATGAACGACACCATCGTGGGGGAGCTGCGCACGCTGGCCGCCTCGCCCAGCCGGCGCATCGCGCGCAGCGCCATCTATCCGCTGGCGCAGGCCGTCGGCGCCGACGAAACCATCGAGATCCTGCTGCGCGCCAAGCGCGCCGGCCTGATGGAAAGCGAAGAAATCGCCGGCGAACTGGCGCGCGCCCTGCGCTTCGCGCCGCGCGAACAGCAGTTGCGCTACGTACAGCTGATCGCCGCCGAACAATCGCGCTACGGCGTGGACGTGATGATCATGGGCTTCGGCAGCGAGCTGCTCGACCCGATGCTGCCCGAAACACGCCAGGCCGTCGGCGAACTGCTGCGGCGCACCCGGGTCGACTTCCCGCGCGCGGCCGGCAGTTTTGGCTACGTGGACGCGATCCGCTACGCCGGCTGGCTGCACGCCAGCGCCCTGACCGAGCAATGGATCAGCCGCCAGCCATATGAAGTGACGGTCATGGCGCACCTCGACGACCCGGAGCTCGACCCGCGCAAACTGATCGCCTACCTCGGCACGCCCGAAGGCAAGGAGCTGATGGCCCGGGTCGGCCGGCGCGCCCCGTTCGCCGGCGCGGTGCGGCGCGCCAGCGGCTACGCCGACGCCCATCCCCACAGCCTGCACGTAAAAAAGCTGGTGGCCGATATCGTCGGCACCTGGCACAAGCTGCCGGCGTAGCGCACCGTGACGCCGCCTGGCCACGCCCTGCGTCGCCAGGCGCAAGCGACAGGAACTTTCAGCGGCAGTCACGATCAACTGGCTAGGACACTGGAAATCCTTCTGATTGCGTACAGATTAATTAATTGATAAAATGAAACTTTTACAATAACGATAAGTGGAGCGATTGTGCCCATTCTTGGTGTCGGTTTGCATATCCTGGTTGCGCTGTACTTCGCGGTCCATGTCGTTCGTTCCCGCCGCGAGCTGTACTGGCTGCTCATCCTGTTCTCGTTCCCTTTGCTTGGTAGCGTGGTGTATTTCTTCGCCATCTACCTGCCGCAGTCGCGGCTCGACCAGGCCCTGACCCGCGCCGGTCGCAGCGTGCTCAGCACTTTAGACCCTGGACGCGCCGTACGCGATGCCCGGGATGCGTTCGAGCTCACGCCAACCGCCCATAATCAGACGCGGCTGGCTGGTGCCATGCTGGAGGCGGGCATGGCCGCCGAGGCGGCGCAGCAATATGAAGCGTGCCTGCAAGGCCCGTTCGCAGGCGACCCCGACATTCGCTTCGGCGCGGCGCAGGCATTGCTGGCCAACTCCCAGGCTGCCGAGTCGGTGCGTATGCTGACGACGCTGCGCGCCAGCCATCCCGCTTTCCGCCAGGACAAACTGAGTTTGCTATTGGCGCAGGCATATTCCAGGGCGGGCCTGAACAAGGAAGCGGCGGAGGAATTTGCGCATCTCGTCGAGCGTTTCCCCGGCGTGGAGGCAAGGGTTGAGTATGCCGTCTGGGCACTGGAACACAAGGAACCATTGCTGGCCGACGAACAGTATCGCGAACTGGACCACCTGCGCAAGCATATGAACAAACACACCCGCTCACTTCACGCCGATGTGTTTAAAAAGCTGGACGCGGCACTCAAAACGCATCGGCAGTAAGCCCGGCACACGCACGAAAAGCGCGCAAGGGAGTAACCGTCCAGCACGGCTCCTCCCGTCTGCGATCGAGGCGGCATCGCGCCGGCACAGAGCCTTGGCGCATCAACATTGCCGTCGGGTCAGCCCGGCATGTTTCTAAGGGATGGGGGCAGCGCCGCGCTGCGTGCCGTCCGCCGCGCCCGGCTCCAGCAGCTCGCCCGCCGCCAGTTGCGGCAGGGACGCCATCAGGTCGGCGAAGCGCTGGCCCTGGATCATCACGTGGCTGCGGGTGAGCTTTTCGGCCTTGTCGCCATCGCCGGCCAGGATCGCCTGCACCAGGCCATCGTGTTCCTCATACGAGGCCGCGACCCGGTCGCGCACGCGCAGTTGCAAGCGCCGGTAGGGGCGCAGGCGGCGGTACAGGTTGCGCGTCTGCTCCAGCAGGAACTGGTTATGGCTGCCCGCGTAGATGGCTTCGTGGAAGGCTTCGTTCTTGTAGTAGTACGCGTCCGGATCGCTGGCGTCGCGCGCCTCGCGGCAGGCCAGGTGCGCCGCCAGCAGCCTGACATGGTCGGCCGCCGTCATGCGGCGCGCCGCCAGCCGGCTGCAGGTCGCCTCCAGCTCCGACATCACTTCGAACATCTCCACCAGCTGGTGCGGCCCCAGTTCGGCCACCACCGCGCCGCGCCGCGGGCGGATCACCACCAATCCCATCGACGACAACTGGATCAGCGTTTCGCGGATCGGCGTGCGCGACACGCCGAAGCGCGCGGCCAGTTCGGTCTCGTCCAGATGCTGGCCGGGCGCCAGTGCGCCGACCGCAATCAGCTCTTCGATCTTCTCGCGAAGTATTACGGAGCGGCTACTCATGTGTATTTACTGTCACCGGTTGTATACAAGATTTCATTATAAAAGCACGATAGAACTTGACAAGCTATTTTTAGAAATATTACTGTATACCAAGAAACGACGTTTGCATGCGCTAAATACTGCGTGTGCCGCGTCGTCGTTCGATGTAGTGCCACCCGCGCAGTTTCCATCATCTTGGAGGATGTATGACCGTAATGACCCGCAGAACCGTGCTTGCCGCGCTCGCCTCGAGCCCACTCTGGATGCACAATGCCTGGGCCCAGACGACCAGCCTGAAAATTTCGCACCAGTTCCCCGGTGGCACGATCAGCGAAGGCGACTTCCGCGATCGCCTGTGCCGGATGTTCGCGGCCGAAGTGGAAAAACGCAGCAAGGGCGCGCTCAAGTTCTCGATCTATCCGGGTTCCTCCCTGATGAAGACCAATTCGCAGTTCTCGGCCATGCGCAAGGGTGCGCTCGACCTGTCGCTGGTGCCGCTGTCGTACGCCGGCGGCGAAGTCCCGGAAGTCAACATCGGCCTCATGCCCGGCCTGGTCACCACCTACGAGCAGGGTTACAGCTGGAAGAAAGCCGAAGTGGGCAAGGAACTGGCGCGCATCCTGGCCGAAAAAGGCATCGTGGTCCTGAGCTGGATCTGGCAGGCCGGCGGCGTGGCGTCGCGCAGCAAGCCAATCATCGAGCCGGAAGACGTGCGCGGCATGAAGGTGCGCGGCGGCTCGCGCGAGATGGACCTGATCCTCAAGGCCGCCGGCGCCGCCGTCGTTACCTTGCCGTCGAATGAAATCTACGCCGCCATGCAGACCGGCGCGATGGATGCGGCGCTGACCTCGTCCACCTCGCTGATTTCGTTCCGCCTGGAGGAAGTATCGAAAGCGCTGACCACCGGTCGCGGCGGCGCGTACTGGTTCATGTTCGAGCCGCTGATGATGTCCAAGGCAATCTTCGATCGCTTGAGCAAGGAACAGCAGGCGCTCATGATGGCGGTCGGCGGCGAACTGGAAACCTTCGCGCGCACCTCGGCCCAGGCCGACGATGCGGCCGTCGCCGCCGTGTACCAGAAAGCCGGCGCCAAGGTGGTCGACCTGAACGCGACCATCGTCAAGAAATGGCAGGCCATTGCGCGCACCACCGCGTGGACCGACTATCGCGAGAAGAACGCCAACTGCGCCAAGCTGCTGGCACTGGCCGAGAAGACCTTGTGAGCCACGGCTTCGAACTGGCGCCGGCCAAAGGGCCGGCGGTGCCGGACCACCCGGTCCTGGCGGCCATCTCGCGCGCGCTCGACCGGATCAACGCCATGCTGCTCATGCTGTCGATGGCGGCCCTCGTCATCACCGCGCTGGTGCTGACGTATTCGGTGGTGTCGCGCTACTTCTTCAAGCTGCCCACCGACTGGCAGGATGAAGCGGCGGTGTTCATGCTCGTTGGCGTGACCTTCTTCTGCACCGCTTACGTGCAGTCGCTGCGCGGCCATATCGGCATCGAGGCGCTGGCAAGCTTGCTGCCGCCGAAGGTCAACGCGGTGCGCCTGTTCCTGGTGGACGTGATGTCATGCCTGTTCTGCGCCTTCTTTTCGTGGAAGTCGTGGACCCTGTTTCACGAAGCCTGGGTCGACGGCCAGACCACCTCGTCGACGTTCGCGCCGCCGCTGTGGATCCCGTACGGCATGATGGCGCTCGGGATTTCGCTCCTGACGCTGCAAATCCTGGTCCAGGTCCTGGCCCATATCACCAATAAACCCGCCAACAACCCGGCCGACCAGCGGAGCGCTCCATGACCGACCTGACCCTCGGCGCCCTGTACGGCGTCGTCACCCTGATCGTCATGTGCTCCGGCATGCCGATCGCCTTCGCCCTCGGGGTGGTGGCAATTTCCTTCATGTTCTTTTTCATGCCGTCGTCGTCGCTCGACACGGTGACCCAGAACGTGTATGAAGAAATGGCCTCCATCACCCTGCTGTCGATCCCGCTGTTCATCCTCAAGGGCGCGGCGATCGGCAAGTCACCGGCCGGCAAGGACCTGTATTCGGCCATTCACACCTGGCTGCACAAGATCCCCGGCGGCCTCGGTATCGCCAACGTGTTTGCCTGCGCGCTGTTCGCGGCAATGGCCGGTTCGTCGCCGGCGACCTGCTCGGCCATCGGCTCGGCCGGCATTCCCGAAATGCGCAAGCGCGGCTACTCGCCGGGTTTCGCGGCCGGCATCATCGCCGCCGGCGGCACGCTCGGCATTTTGCTGCCGCCGTCGATCACCATGATCCTGTACGCGGTGGCGGCGGAACAGTCGCTCGGCCGCCTGTTCCTGGCCGGAATCGGCCCCGGCGTCCTGCTCGTCGCCCTGTTCTCCGGCTATGCGGTTTTCCGCGCGCGCAAGGAGTACGCCATCGCCAAGGCGATCTATGAAGCTGGCGGCGACAAGTCGCCTTACCTCGACACCGAGCACTTCACCCTGCGCGAAAAGGTCGAAATGCTGCCGCGCGTGCTACCCTTTATCGTCCTGCTGATCGGCGTGATGGTGGCACTCTACGGCGGCTACGCCACCCCGTCCGAAACGGCCGGTCTCGGCGCCCTGCTGGCGCTGGTGCTGATCGCGGTGGTCTACAATGTGTGGCGCCCGAAGCAGCTCATGCCGATCCTGTCGTCGACCATCAAGGAGTCGACCATGCTGTTGTTGATCATCGGGATGTCGCTGCTGTATTCGTACGTCATGAGCTACCTGCATATCAGCCAGTCGGCCGCGCAGTGGGTGGTGGACATGCACCTGTCGCGCTGGGTGCTGCTGTCGGTGATTTTGCTGATGGTGGTGGTGTTCGGCTTCTTCCTGCCGCCGGTATCGATCATCCTGATGACCGCGCCAATCATCCTGCCGCCGCTGAAAGAAGCCGGCTTCGACCTGATCTGGTTTGGTATCGTGATGACCGTGGTGATGGAAATGGGACTGATTCACCCGCCGGTGGGCTTGAATATCTTCGTGATCAAGAACATCGCGCCCGATATTCCGCTCAAGGATGTGATCTGGGGCGTCATGCCCTTCCTCGGTTTGATGTTCGTTGCGGTGGTGCTGCTGTGCTTTTTCCCTTCGATCGCGACCGGCCTGCCTGACATGATGATGGGAGTGAAATAGATGAGTGCATCGCCAGCGAAGTGGAACACGCTGCAAACCAACCGCGCCGAACGCCTGGCACGCGCCGGCGCTTCGCTTGGCGGTGCCCTCGACGGCAAAGCCTTGCCGGCGGCGCTGCTGCCGGAACTGCTGTATGCCGTGATCGAACGGGGCGACCGCGTCTGCCTGGAGGGGAACAACCAGAAGCAGGCCGACTTTTTGGGCCAGGCGCTGGCCCAGCTCGACCCGGCGCGCGTGAACGGCCTGCATATGCTGCAATCGGTGCTGGCGCTGCCGCAGCACCTCGACGTATTCGAGCGCGGCGTCGCCGACCGCCTCGATTTTTCGTTTTCAGGCCCGCAGGCGGCGCGCGTGGCCAAGCTGCTGGCCGCCGGCAAACTCAAGATCGGCGCGATCCATACCTACCTTGAGCTGTTCAGCCGCTACTTCATCGACCTCACGCCGCGCGTGTGCCTGATCGCGGCCGAAGCGGCCGACCGCCACGGCAACCTGTACACCGGCCCGAATACCGAAGACACGCCGCCGATTGCCGAAGCGACGGCCTTCAAGAACGGCATCGTGATCGTGCAGGTGAACCGCATCATGGACACCCTGCCGCGCGTGGACATACCTGGCGACTGGGTCGACTTCGTGGTGCAGTCGCCACGGCCCTACTATATAGAACCGCTGTTTACGCGCGACCCGGCCCAGATCTCCGAGATCCAGGTGCTGATGGCGATGATGGCCATCAAGGGCATCTACGCGCCGTACCAGGTCGAGCGCCTGAACCACGGCATCGGCTTCGATACGGCCGCCATCGAACTGCTGCTGCCGACCTACGGCGAGTCATTGGGCCTCAAAGGAAAAATTGCGCGCCAGTGGGCGCTCAATCCCCATCCGGCCTTGATTCCCGCGATCGAATCGGGCTTTGTCGAATCGGTGTATTCGTTCGGCTCCGAACTGGGCATGGAAGACTACATCCGCGCGCGGCCCGACGTGTTCTTCACGGGGCCGGACGGCAGCATGCGCAGCAACCGCGCCCTGTGCCAGGCCGCCGGCCACTATGCCTGCGACATGTTCATCGGATCGACCCTGCAGATCGACTTGCAGGGCAACTCCTCGACCGCGACGCAAGGGCGCATCGCCGGCTTCGGCGGCGCGCCGAACATGGGCGCCGACGCGCGCGGACGGCGCCATGCCAGCCCGGCGTGGCTGAAAGCCGGCCAGCAGGCGCGCGAGGGCCGCAATACCATCCCGCGCGGCCAGAAGCTGGTGGTGCAGATCGTCGAGACCTTCCGCGAGCATATGCAGCCGGCGTTCGTCGACAAGCTCGATGCGTGGGAACTGGCCGAGCAGGCCGGCATGGCGATCCCGCCAGTGATGATCTACGGCGACGACGTGACCCACATCCTGACCGAGGAAGGCATCGCCAACCTGCTGCTGTGCCGCAGCGACGAGGAACGCGAGCAAGCCATTCGCGGCGTGGCCGGTTACACGCCGGTGGGCATGGGGCGCGACCGGCGCATGGTGGAAAACCTGCGCGACCGAGGCATTATCGCCCGCGCGGAAGATATCGGCGTCGACAAGCGGCTCGCCACGCGCGACCTGCTCGCCGCCAGGAACATGAAAGACCTGGTGCGCGCCTCGGGCGGTTTGTACAACCCGCCGAAGCGCTTCCGCAACTGGTAAATACTGGAGAATCTAATGGAAACGCTCGAATATCGCTTCGAACATGGCAGCCGCGTGCTGCCGGCGCAAGCGCAGGTGGTTGGCGTGGTCGGCTCGGGCAACCTGGAAGTGCTGATCGAATCGGCGCCCCTTGGCGGCGCCTGCACCATCGCCATCAAGACCGCCGCCGTGGGTTTTGGCGCCACCTGGGAAGCGGTGATGCGCGACTTTCACGAGCGCTGGCAACTGATGGACGCGCGCATCGACATCAACGACATGGGCGCCACGCCCGCCGTGGTGAGCCTGCGGCTGGACCAGGCGGTGCAAACGATGCTGGGAGAGCAAGCATGAGCAGCGCAGTCACCAGTTACATTGAACTGACCGCGCGCGAACGCCTGGCGCGCCTGTTCGACCAAGGCAGTTTCGAAGAATTTTTGCCGCCGTCGGCACGCGTGGTCAGCCCGCACCTGGGGCAGCTCGACGCGCCGGTTGCGTTTGACGACGGCGTGGCCGTGGGGCGCGCGCAGTTGAAAGGCCAGCCGGTGTTTTGCGCCGCGCAGGAAGGTGGCTTCATGGGCGGCGCCGTCGGCGAAGTCCACGGCGCCAAGCTCACCGGCCTGTTGCGCCGCGCGGTGCTCGAGAAAGCCGCCGCCGTGGTGCTGCTGTTGGAGAGCGGCGGCGTGCGCCTGCACGAGGCCAACGCCGGCCTGATTGCCGTCTCCGAAGTCATGCGCGCCCTGCTCGACGCGCGCGCCGCCGGCATTCCGGTGGTGGCCCTGGTGGGCGGCTCGAACGGCTGCTTCGGCGGCATGGGCATCGTGGCGCGCTGCGCCAACGCGGTGGTGATGTCGGAAGAAGGCCGGCTGGCCATGTCCGGCCCCGAAGTGATCGAAACCGCCTCCGGCGTCGAAGAATTCGATTCGCGCGACCGCGCACTGGTCTGGCGCACCACCGGCGGCAAGCACCGCTACCTGATGGGCGACTGCCAGGCCATCGTGCCCGACACGGTGCAGGCCTTCCGCGACGCCGCCATCGCCGCCATCGCGCAAAGTACGGCCGCCGGCGTGGAACTGAGCCTGGCCGCGCTCGAAGCCGAACAGGCACTGCTCGGCGAGCGCATCGCGCGCTTCGGCGGCTGCGCCGACCCGCTCGACGCCTGGCGCGAACTGGGCATTCCTGACCCGGCCGCCGTGCCGATGATGGAGGCCGACGCCTTTTCCGCCCTCGCGGCAAGCTACACACCGGGAGGTGCACGATGAACTGGAATGAACTGGCCGCACAACTGTTCCCCGAAGGGCATGCGATCACGGAGAGCGACAACTTCCTGAGTGGCGGCGCGCGCGTCGCCGGCGCCGACATTGCGGTGGTCGGCACCACCGGGCACGCCCCGATCGGCGTCGAAATCGCGCTGGCGCAGGCGCGCTTCGTGCTGGAGACGGTGCGCGAGCATCCGGGCCGGCCAATCCTGATCATGGTCGACACGCAGGGCCAGCGCCTGCGCCACCGCGACGAAATGTTGGGCATCAACAGCTACATGGCGCACCTGGGCAAATGCGTGGACCTGGCGCGCCGCTCCGGCCACAAGATCGTCGGCCTGGTGTACGACCAGGCGCTGTCGGGCGGGTTTATCACCAGCGGCATGATGGCCGACGCCTGCTACGCCCTGCCCGACGCCACCATTCGCGTCATGGGCTTGCCCGCGATGGCGCGCATCACCAAGGTGCCGGAAGAACGGCTCACCGAACTGGCGGCGTCGAATCCGGTGTTTGCGCCGGGGCCGGAAAACTACGCCCGCATGGGCGGCATCGAGGCGATCTGGGACGGCGACCTGGCCGCGAGCCTGGCCAAGGCATTGCGCGACGCCGGCCCCACCGATGTGCGCAGCGCGCGCGGACTGGAACGCGGCGGGCGCAAGTTGGCACAACCGGTCATCGCCGCCATCGTCGCAGGGTCGAATGTACTCGCGCCATGACCAGGCGTGGTTGAGCGGCGCCGGCTGGGCCGCCGTGCTCGATGGTGCGCCGCCGGCACATACGCCGGCGCTGGAACAATGGCGCCGGCATGACTGGCCACTGATCGTCACGCGCCGCACGCCCGACGCCGCACCCGGCGCGGTGTGCCTTGGCCTGGCGCCGCCGCCGGAGGCGGGCCGCAAGCTGCGCATCGCTTTACAGGTCGATGAGCAGTCCCTCGCCCGTGTTGAAAATGCGCTGACGCTGCGCGCCGCAGCGGGAGCGGCGCCGGCGCGCTGGGCCGCCCCACTGGCGACGCTGCTGGCCGATGCCGGCAGCATCACGCTGCGCGCCTACGGCTCGCTGGCCCTGCAAGCCGTAACAAGCCTGACTTACCTGACCGAATCGTCCGACCTCGACCTCTTGTTCACACCCGCCAGCCTGCACGAACTCGACGCCGGCATGGAGCTGCTGCAAGCGCACGCGCATCGCCTTCCGCTCGACGGCGAAATCGTCTTTCCCGGCGGCGCCGCCGTCGCGTGGACGGAATGGCGCGATGCCGCGGCTGCGGGCGCGGGTGCCCGTGTACTGGTCAAGGATGCCGGCAGCGTGCGTTTAGCGACGAGGGCGTCGCTGCGGGAACTGCTCGCATGATGGACACATCGATTCTTGTCGATACGCGCCGGCTCACCCGGCATGTGGCACGGCTGGCCATCGCCAGCCTGTACGCCGAACTGGCGCTGTACCCCAAACCGGGGCTGGTGTCGATGATCGATAACGGCAGCCACACCGACATGAACGCCGCCACCTTCATGCGCAGCCTGTTCTCGCTGCGTCATTACTTCCGCCATATTTGCCGCGCCGGCAGCCAGGGCGCGCCGTTTGCCATGCTCAAGCGGCTCGGCATCGACGCCGAGCAGCGCATGCTGCGCGCTACCGGCGGCGTCAACACCCATCGCGGCGCCATTTTCAGCCTCGGCCTGCTGTGCGCCGCCGCCGGACGGGCGTACGCCCACGGCGCCGACCTGACGGCGGCCGCGCTGCAAGCGCACCTGCTGGCCGGATGGGGCAAGGAGTTGGGCGGCCATACGACAACGATCCACCAGCTGACGAACGGACTGGCGGCCGCCGCAAAGCACGGCGCCAAAGGCGCGCGCCACGAAGCGGCCAGCGGCTTGCCGTCGGTCTTTGGCACGGGACTGGGGGCCTTGCGGCGTACGCTGCGGGAGGGGCGCAATCTGGAGCATGCCCGCATCGACGCGCTGTTCGCGCTGATGACGCACGTCAGCGACACGAATGTGGTTCATCGGGGCGGGCCGCAGGGCGCGGCCTTTGTGCGCATCCAGGCCAGCGCCTTCCGCCATGCCGGCGGCACCGCGTCAAGCGGATGGCAGGCACACGCGCTGGCGATCCACCACGCTTTCGTCGAGCGCAATCTGTCGCCGGGCGGCGCGGCCGACCTGCTGGCGGCAAGCTGCTTCGTGCATGCGCTGACCGTGGAGTACGAACGATGACGCAAGGTCTGTTCATCATGTGTTCGGGCCAGGGCGGCCAGCACGCGGGCATGTTCGACCTGGCCCGCACCGACCCGGCCGCCGCCGCCCTGCTCGACCAGGCCGGCCTTCGCATGGATAGCGCCACGCTGTTCGATAACGCGGTGGCCCAGCCATCGATCGTCGCTGCCGCGCTGGCGGTGTGGGAAGCGCTGCGCGCGCACCTGCCCACGCCAATGCTGGCCGCCGGTTACAGCATCGGTGAAGTCGCCGCATGGTCGGTGGCGGGCGCGCTGGCGCCACTCGACGCCATTGCACTAAGCCGGGTACGGGCGACGGCGATGGATGATGCGGCCCGTGCCGGGCCAGGGCAGGCGCTGGTCGCCATCAGCGGGGTGGCGATCGAGAAAGCCGCCGCACTGCTTGCGGACTACGGTTATGAAATCGCGATCGTCAACGGCTACGATGCCTGCATCGCCGGCGGGCTGGCGAGCGATCTTGCGGCGCTGGGCGATGCGGCGGCCGCCGAAGGCGCAAAACTCCAGCGCCTGCCGGTCGCGGTAGCGTCGCATACGTCGCTGATGGCGCCGGCCCGCGCGGTTTTCGACGCGGCCCTGCAATCGCTGCGCTTCGCCACGACGGCGTGTCCGGTGCTCGGCGGCGTGAGCGCGCTGGCGCTGCACACAAAAATGCAGGCCGTCGATGAATTATCGCGCCAGCTGGTGCAAACGATCCGCTGGAGCGACTGCATGGACGCGGCGGCGGAAGCCGGCGTCACGGTGGCGCTGGAACTGGGGCCGGGGTCGGCCCTGGCGCGCATGATGCAGGCGCGCCATCGGCGCATTGCCTGCCGCTCGGTGGCGGATTTTCGCAGCATCGACGGCGTGGCCGCCTGGGTCGGGCGTCAGGAATAGTCGCTTCAGCCGCCCGTCACGGGCGGGAAGAACGCCACTTCGGCGCCCTCTTCCACCACCTGGTCCGGGCCACACATGACCTGGTTGCAGGCCATGCGCAGGGCGCGCTGCTCCGACAGGGCCTGCTCCCACTTCTCGCCGCGCTCCATCAGGTGGCGGCGCACCTGGCCGACCGTGTCGATGCCTGCTGGAAGAGTAACGGTTTCCTGTGACGAGCCAAGTGCTTCGCGCACGCTGGCGAAAAAACGCAGTGTAATGTTCATCGATGCCTAATGCAGTAATTCGCTAAATGGGATGAAGCGCACGATGTCGCCCCCCTTGATGGCCTGGCCGGCGGGATTGTCGAGCAGGCCGTCGCCCCAAACGGTGGACGTGAGCACGCCCGAACTCTGGTTGGGAAACAGATCGAGCCCGCCGGCGTCGTTGATGCGCACGCGCAGGAACTCATTGCGGCGGTCGGCCTTCGGCCAGTCGAAATCGGCGCGCATGGCGTACGCACGCGGCTCGGCGCTGCCGGCGACGCCCTGCAAGCGCAGGATGAACGGACGCACGAACAGCAAAAACGTGACGAAACTCGACACCGGATTGCCGGGCAAGCCGAGGAAGAACGCCGATCCGCCATCGCGATCGACTTCGCCGAAGGCCAGCGGTTTGCCCGGCTTGACGGCGATCTGCCACATGTTCAGGCGCCCTTCGGCTTCCACCGCCGGCTTGATATGGTCTTCCTCGCCGACCGACACGCCGCCCGACGTGATGATCAAGTCGTTCTGGCGCGCGGCATTGCGCAAGGTCTCGCGGGTCGCTTCCAGGGTATCGGGCACGATGCCGAAGTCGGAAATCGCGCAGCCCAGGTTCTCCAGCAGTGCGCGCAGGGTGAAGCGGTTCGAATTGTAGATGGCGCCCGGCGCCAGTTGCCCGCCCGGCGCTTCGCCCGGCATGGTCAGCTCGTCGCCGGTGAAAAACACCGCCACCCGCAAGCGGCGGTACACCGGCAGGTTGGCCAGGCCGACCGAGGCGGCCAGGCCCAGTTCCTGGCTGCGCAAGCGCGTTCCGGCGGCCAGGATAACGCCGCCGGCTTGAATGTCCTCGCCGGCGCGGCGGATCCATTCGCCCGCCTGCGGCGCGTGCATGATGGTCACCGTATCGCCAGGACCAACTTCGCACTGTTCCTGCATCACGACCGCGTCCGCCCCTTGCGGGATCATGGCGCCGGTGAAGATACGCGCCGCGCCGCCGGCTTCCAACGGTTTGCCGACCGTGCCGGCCGGGATGCGCTGGGTGACCGTCAAGGTGGCCGCGCCGCCGGCGCAATCGGCCGCGCGCACGGCGTAACCGTCCATTTGCGTGTTGTCGGCGGACGGTACGTCGATGGTCGAGACCTGGGAGGCGGCCAGCACGCGGCCGTTGGCGCCCAGGGTCTGCACGACTTGCGTTTCATGCACGGGGCGCGCCGCGCCCTGAAGGAAGTCGAGCGCCTCGCGCACCGACAGCATCGGCGCGCGGCTCTTGGGTGATTCGTTTGCCATGCTGTTACAGACCCGTGTTGGCGGCGATGTAAGCCTGCATCTGCACCACGTCCGCCGGCAAGACGACGAACTTCTGCGGCAGCGATTCGATATCTTCGAACCCTGGCGGACGTTCGGCGTCCACGCCCAGCGCGTCGAGGATGGTTTCGTTGAATTTGGCCGCCAGCGCGGTTTCGAGCACGATCATCGGCACGCCCGGCGCCATGTACTGGCGCGCCACCTTGATGCCGTCGGCGGTGTGGGTGTCGATGGTGATGTCGAAATCGTCGGCCACGTCGCGGATGGTGTCGAGGCGATCCTTGTGGGTCGATTTACCCGACGAGAAACCGTAGTTCGACACCAGCTTGAATTCGTCGCCGTCGCTGCCCGGTTTGCCCGACAAATCAAAACCGCCCTGGGTTTCGACCTTGTGGAACAGCGCGCGCACGCGCTCGGCGTCGCGCCCTACCAGGTCGTAGATGAAGCGCTCGAAGTTGGACGCCTTGGAGATGTCCATCGACGGGCTGCTGGTGTGGTACGTTTCGGCCGACTTGCGCACGCGGTACACGCCGGTGCGGAAGAATTCGTCGAGCACGTCGTTTTCATTGGTGGCGGCCACCAGGCGGTCGATCGGCAGGCCCATCATGCGGGCGATGTGGCCGGCGCAGATATTGCCGAAGTTCCCCGACGGGACCGTGAACGAGACTTTTTGCGTATTCTCGGTGGTGGCCGCGAGGTAGCCGCGGAAGTAGTACACCACCTGGGCCACCACGCGCGCCCAGTTGATCGAGTTGACGGTGCCGATTTTTTGCTTGGCCTTGAACGGCAGGTCGTTGGAGACCGCCTTGACCAGGTCCTGGCAGTCGTCGAACACGCCTTCGACGGCGATGTTGAAGATGTTCGGATCCTGCAGGCTGAACATTTGCGCGCTCTGGAAGGCGCTCATTTTCTTGTGCGGCGAGAGCATGAACACGCGGATGCCCTTCTTGCCGCGCATGGCGTATTCGGCCGCGCTGCCGGTGTCGCCCGAGGTCGCGCCGAAGATGTTGAGCTCCGCGCCGTCCTTGGCCAGCGTGTATTCGAACAGGTTGCCCAGCAACTGCATCGCCATGTCCTTGAAGGCCAGGGTCGGGCCGTTCGACAGCGCCTGCAGGATCAGCGTTTTATCGCCGTGTTGTTCGAGGATGCGCAGCGGCGTGATGTCGGCGCTCTTTTCGCCCTTGCGCACGTTGCGGTACACCTCGGCCGTGTAGGTCTTCTTGGTGAGCTTTTTGAGGTCCGCTTCGGGAATATCGGTCGCGAACTTTTTCAGGATCTCGAAGGCCAGGTCGGCGTACGACAGCTTGCGCCAGGCATCGAGTTCGGCACCGGTCACCTGGGGATACTCGGCCGGCAGGTACAGGCCGCCGTCGGGCGCGAGGCCGCCCAGCAGGATGTCGGAGAATTGTTGGGGAGCTTGCGAAGCGGTGGCCTTGGCGGCGCGGGTAGACACGTAGTGCATAGAGTGGGTAGGTCCGTTTTGGCTGACAGCGGGGAGCAGAACAATGCGATCGGACGTTTATTATAGTGCGCTGCGCCATCGCATGCGAAATCGGCGCACATTTCCGTCTTTTGACGGCAAACACGCCGGCTTCGCCTCAGAGCCGGGCGGCTGCCGACTGATCGCGCATGGCCAGGCCGGTCATGGCGTCGAGCGCACTGACCTCGCGTATGACCTGGATCATGCGCTGCCGCAATTCCTCGGTATCTTCGATTGACAGGCAGAGCCAGCGTCCTTGGATGCCGGCCCAGACAAAATGCCGCCGCAGCGCGTCTACGAAACGAAGCGGCAAGGCCCGGTTCCCCAGAACGACGTGGGCCAGCGCCTTCGACGCGTACATCCAGTCGTCCCTGTGCAGCTTGTCGAGCGTGTCAAGAATGGCCGGCCAGGCGGCCAGCAGCGCCTGGTCGCCACCCTGATTCCAGGTCGAGAGAATGCGCCTGGACAGATCGGCGGACTTGAACGTCTCGCCGCCCGGGCGAGCCCGATCAGCCGCAGCCAGCGCGTCCTGGTAAAGGCGTCGCAGCCTGATGGCGCCGACCAGGTCGCGCCAATACGTGGGCAGGTCCGCCTGCGCGGCGTAGGCACGCTCGATCGCGGCAAAATCGGTGGTCGGTGCGATGCCCAGCGCTTGCCAGCAAAGCGTCTGATCCGGATCATCAGGCGCTGAACCGGTGTCGATAGATCCGCAAAGTGTCGTCATGCGCCGATTTTACACGGCCGCATGCAAGCGGAAAAGGCTGTCATTGTTTTACTGCTATGATCGCGCGCTCAATCTGGGAGAAACCATGACCGTCTCATCCGTGCCACATCCGTACTTTGACCGTTTGATCGACCTGGCGCGCGCGGCCGGCCCGGTGACCGTGGCGCTGGCGCACCCGTGCGACCGCCACGCCCTCGAAGCGGCGCTGCACGCGGCCCGCCTCGGCCTGATCAGCCCGATCCTGGTCGGTCCGCGCGCGCGCATCGAACGCGCCGCCGCCGAAGCCGACCTGGACATCTCGGCACTGCCGCTCCACGACACCGAGCACAGCCATGCATCGGCCAGGCGCGCCGTCGAACTGGTACGCGACGGCAGCGCCGCCATCCTGATGAAGGGCAGCCTGCATACCGACGAACTGATGGGCGCCGTGGTGGCCGCCGATACCGGCCTGCGCACCGCGCGGCGCCTGAGCCACTGCTTCGTGCTGGACGTGCCGGGCCGCGACGAGCCGCTGATCATCACCGACGCCGCCGTCAACATCATTCCCACCTTGTCCGACAAGGTCGACATCGTGCAAAACGCGATCGACCTGGCACACATCCTGCGGTTTCCGGAAGTGCGGGTGGCGATCCTGGCGGCGGTGGAAACCGTGAACGCCAAGATGCCGTCCACGATCGACGCCGCGGCCCTGTGCAAGATGGCCGATCGTGGCCAGATCACCGGCGCCCTGGTCGACGGCCCGCTGGCCATGGATAACGCCATCGACCCGGAAGCGGCGGCGATCAAGGACCTGGTCTCGCCGGTAGCCGGACGGGCCAATATTTTGGTCGCCCCCGACCTTGAAGCCGGCAACATGCTGGCCAAGAGCCTCAGTTTCATGGCCAATGCGGCGGCGGCCGGCATCGTGCTCGGGGCGCGCGTGCCGCTGGTGCTGACCAGCCGCGCCGATTCACTGGCCGCGCGCCTGGCCTCGTGCGCGGTGGCGGTGCTCGTCGCCCAAAGCCGCCTGACCGGCGTGAAGACCCTGGGCCTGTGATGGCGGCGCCGAACGACTGCATCGTCGTCATCAACGCCGGCTCGTCGAGCATCAAGTTCACGCTGTTTACCGGTCCCACGCTCGACTTGCTGCTCAAGGGCAGCATCGACAATCTGTACAGCGGGCCTACCCGTTTCATCGCGAAGGACGCCAAGGGCGCCACGCTCGGCGAACAGGCATGGAGCGATGCGCCACTGGACCATGCGGCCGGCATGCGCCATTTGATCGATTTCGTGGAACAGCGCCTGCAAGGCCACCGGATTGCCGCCGTTGGCCATCGCATCGTCCACGGCGGCATGCACTACAGCGGTCCGCAAGCGCTCGACGACAAGGTGCTCGCCGCGCTCGACAAACTGGTGCCGCTCGCGCCGCTGCACCTGCCGCACAACCTGGCGGCCGTGCGCGCCATGCGCGCGATGGGGCCGGGCGTGCCGCAAACCGGCTGCTTCGACACCGCTTTTCACACCGCCCAGCCGGCGCTGGCGCAAGCGTTCGCGCTGCCGGCCGCCATTACCGACCTGGGCATCCGGCGCTATGGCTTTCATGGCCTGTCGTACGAATACATCGCCAGCCGCCTGCCCCAGGCCGATGCGCGCCTGGCCGGCGCCAAGGTGGTCGCTGCGCACCTGGGCAATGGCGCCAGCATGTGCGCCATGGCGGCCGGACGCAGCATGGCCAGCACCATGGGCTTTACCGCCGTCGACGGGCTGCCGATGGGCACCCGCTGCGGCACGCTCGACCCGGGCGTGGTGCTGTACCTGATCGAAGAACTGGGCTGGGACGTGGCCGCCGTGCAGAAGCTGCTGTACCAGCAATCGGGGCTGCTTGGCGTATCGGGCATCTCGTCCGACATGCGCGTGCTGGAACAGAGCGACGCGCCGGCGGCGCGCCTGGCGATCGACCTGCTGGTGTACCGCATCGGCCGCGAACTCGGTTCGCTGGCGGCGTCGCTGGGTGGACTCGATGCGCTGGTGTTCTCCGGCGGGATCGGCGAAAACAGCGTGGCCTTGCGTGCGGCGGTGTGCCGCGACGCCGCCTGGCTCGGCGTGGCGCTCGATGCGGCCGCCAACGACGCCAATCCGCGCGATGTCGCCTGCATCAGCGCCCCAAGCAGCAAGGTGGCCGTGTGGGTGGTGCCGGCCAACGAGGAGCTGATGATCGCGCGCCATACGCTGGCGCTGCTGCAGCCAGCCTGATACAGGCTATCGAGCGGCGCGCTCGAGGATGGGGACACGGGCGCGTTTTCCGCATCGTCACCGGTGATCGCCGCCTTACTGACAGGTCGGGCCGCGATCGTACGGCGGGATGACCGTCAATCTCTTCGCCATCTCGCTGGCCCTGGGCCGCGCGCCCAGGGCCGCGATGCGGAACACCGCTTCGCGCACCATGTCGCGCTCCGGCGCCATGTCCAGCGCCGTGGCCGCAGCCTCCTTGATGTCGAACTCGCCGTCGTCGAGTGCCCGCGCGAGCGCGTCGAGCGTGGCCACGGTGGTGCCCAGCTTCAGGTTGCCGACGCGCGCAATCGCCAGGCCGAACGCGGACCCACGCGCGTCCAGATACTGGCTTGGCAAGCGCCAGGGCGCATCGACCATGCCCGATCCGCCCGACGCCAGCGCGGCGACCAGCGCCGGACCGACCTGCGCGGCGTGCCGGCTTGTTGCATCCTTCGCGGCGGGCGTATCGATGCGGGCCAGCACGGCCTCGGCATACGCTTGCGCGATACCGCTGCGGTTCCGCAGCTGCCATTCGAGCACCGGCAATGCCGCGTCACCCGACTCGATCAACGCGGCGCCGATGTAGTCGAGCGAGGTGGCGAGATTGTGTTCCCGGTCGCCCTCCTCGAAGCGGGGAAGTAGCGCCGCCAGCGCCGCCGCCCCGGCGCTTGAACGGGTTTTTCCCAGCAGCGCCAGGATGGTGCCCTGCTCGTTGGTGAACGGGACCATGTCGTTCCACCAGAATTGTTTACCAGGCCGATGGGCTAGCTTGAACGCGTCGACCAGTTCCGGCACCGAGCTTGCCGGCATCGCCGTTGCGGGTTTCAGCACGGCGAGGATGGCGGCGGGCGGCACCTGTCCGGCCCCGGCCGGGTAGCCGGCGCGCAGCTCGCGCATCAGTTCCGTGACCAGGTACGCCAGGTGCTGCTGGTCCGCACCGCCGCTGAAAGACAGCGTTTTCAACGCATTGCGCCGCTCGCCCGCTTGCGCTTGCGGCAGGCTGCGGTAGTACGCCATGATCATGGGCGCGACGCCGTCGAGCGGACGTTGGAGCGCGCGGATCGACGCCATGGCCATCGCGCGCGTGGCGGGCGACGCCATTTGCGAGCGCAGCTCGTCCCCCGCCTGGCGCTCCAGCACGGCCGTCAGGCGGCCCATGCGGAAGCGTCCTTGCAGCGTGGCGGCGGCGGCGACAGACATCGCCGGGTGGTCGAGCAAACCGATCAGGTGATCGTCCATGCCGTGCATGTCGCCTTCATAGTCGATGGCGGTGTCCAGGCCCGGCACGACGTTCCGGCTGCGCAGCGCCATCAGGTAGGCAGCGGCGCGCCCGCCTTCTTCGGCGCGAATGTAGGCGCCCACCAGGTCGCCCGTCGGGTCGGCGCCATAGTGGGTAGTGTGTTCGATCAGGCGCTGCAGGCTTGGTATGGCCCGGTTTGACCCGGCGATGGTGGTGGCGCTCATGTAATTGGCCACCAGCCCTTTCGCATACGGGGAGACGGTTGGCGAATCGAGCACCGTCACGAGCAGATCGATCTGCGCCGGGTGCTCCCTGCCCAGTTCGAGGAACACGCTCATGGCGGCTCCCTGGGACTGCGCGTCCTGGGCCCGCATCGCCGCGTCCATGAAATCCGGCAGGGCGAACAGCGCGCGCTTGCGATAACGCAGCATCTCTTCCTGAACGCGGTGGCGGTAGGGCCGCGCTCCCGGATCGCGCAGCATGGCGTGCAGCAGGGGCAGGACGATGGCGTGCTGCGCTTCCACGTCCGCGTCTCTACTCCAGCGCAACAAACGCAGGGCACTACGCCTCGCAAGGTGGTCTTCGCTACCCAGCATCGAGACAATCGCTTCCCAAAGCGCAGGATCGGGGTCGGGGATGCTGCCCTGGATGCACACTTCCAACGCCGTGCCGCCGGCGGCTTCAAAGGCGCGCGCGACGGCGATCCGTTGAAGCGGCGGCATCTGGCGCTGGCACACCGCGTCCAGGACGAGAGCGGTGTCGGCTGCGGCGGCGCTGGAGCCGGCCACACCAAGCACCAGCGCCGCGAAGGCATGGCTGACCAGGGATCTTGCGGTCAACGCTTTGGGGAGAAGCATAGTGCGGTTTTTGCAGGTAAGGTGATGATTTGTACATCATTAGAACGGTTGATGCTCACGAGAAAAGTTTATTGGCATTGATACGCCCTCTCCGGCGCCACTACGCTTATTGCGATACAGCAACTGCCTGCCTCAGATAAGCGTCCTCGCTTCCTTCATGCAGCATGAATGCAGCCAGATCCGCACGCGACAGTCCTGCAAACAATCCGGGCGTCAGGGTGGTCGCGGCCCGGTAGCCTCCGCGCAGCTTGCCATTGGTCAGCATCGCAGGCCGCACCAGGGTCCAGTCGAGCGCACTGGCGCGTATCAGTGTGGCAAACCGTGGATGTGGTGGATGGCGCCTTCGACCGGGTCGCATACCCACCATTCGCCGTCGGGCAAGGGGGCACTCCCTTCCTCGTCATCCCAGCGGGCGCCGGGACGCGCTTGCGCGAGGGCCTGGCACAACAGGGCCATCGACACGGCGTCGTTGGCCGCGATGGTCGATGCAATCTCCTGCATGGTGCGCGGACGCGCGGCCGGCCATCGGCACCGCGGCGACGGTTTGCAGCAACAGCGCGCGGTCGGCGGTGGCTGGAATGGACGTGATCGGCTCGCTGTATCAATATTTTCCGACCAAGGACGCGGTGACGATCACGCTGATCGAACGCGAATCGTTCGATCTGGTGCGCGAGGCGAGCGAGGCCTTGCAAGGGCCGGACCACCGGCGCGCCGTACGCGACCTCGTCGAACTTAGCCAGCCGCTACCAGCTGCGCCAGCCGCAACCGGCCCGGGCTGCGAAGGCAGCTTTTGAGTGCTATTTAGGCACCAGTTTGCCGGTATCGCGGTCGAGTTGAAATGTACGCCGGGCATTCATGTCGGCCACACAGGCCAAGCGTTTGATCTCGTGCGAATTGCCAGCGCCACCGCCGATCAGCGAGGAAGCGAAGGCGCACTGCACCTGGCGGTCGCGCACGAACGACACGTTCGCGGCGCGCAGCTTGATGCCGGCATCCTTGATGTAGGTATCGCTTTCATCCCAACTGGCAATCGCGGCCGCCGCCCTGGCTTCGGCCTGCTTCAGCGCCGCTGCGCTGTCGGTCGCACGTTTCTTCAGGCACTCGCGAATGTCGAACTGCGAAAACTGATTGCATTCCTCAATTGCAGCGACAGCTTGTGCACGGTTGTCTGCCACGGCATGGCCCGAATATACGACCGACGAGCAAACAAGTACTGCTGCTATTCTGCTTCGCATATTCCGCTCCCAGCTTTACGCACATACGGCATCACGAAATCGAGTTTTCTTACATACATTTCATCACCTCCACCGTTATACCAGCGAGCGATATTGCTGTGGTTAATGGGGCGCCAGCCCGTAATGACCTTCGACGTCTTTGCTTTCTGAAATTTGATAACGTCACCCTTATGCAGCACGTTCGCGCGCGGATTTAACTCCCGCAACACCTCCACCGTGCTTTTGTTTTTGCTGGCAATCCGCTCAAGTGTATCGCCGCTATCGACTTTGACTTCCTCGACCCGCGATCCAGGCTCGCAGATACTTTGAAAAGCATATTTCGCCAAGCGCATCAACAAATAACCAATGGCAGCCCGAATATTGTGCGTCGGATTAGTGCGGACCATACCGCTGCTGGTGCCCGACCGATAAGCCGGGGGCATGATCAAATCGCCGCCTTCATGATTTCCCAACAGCGCCATCATGCCCTTATCGCCAGGCACGCCGATCTGCAAGGGCTTGATTTTCCATTCAGAAGATCCTGCGCCCGTTTCAGTCCATAGCATGCCCTTGACATACAACCAGTCCAAGGCTGAATAACCGGGTGTTGCCGCCAGGTGGCGGTTATACTCATTGACGGCGACCCGAATGTCACAGTCGTGTATATTCCATTCCGGCTTGCCCGCTCCGTTCACAACTCCCTGCTGCCACTGTTCATACGTCATAAAATCCCCTTGACATCACGTTCTTGCGTTGAGGCACACTCTCCAAGGAGAGTGATCAGGATGACAATCATAACATTAATGATACGTCGGTAAGGTCTACATTGTCGCCGTCGCCACGCAGAGTACTTTCTCGAAGTAGGCGCGCAGCAGTTCCGGCTTGCCGGCCGGCCCGCGAAAGGCGATGTGGCCGTGGGGCGCCGGACCGGGCTACTCTTCCCGACGCGCCACAACGTCGAAGACAAACGGATCAGGCACGCTCACCGTGACCGGCAATTTTTCAGTTCCAGATGACTTCGACACAATGGCGCAAGACGACATCGAAGAGATACTCCGGGGCGATAAATGAAACCGTTACTGGACACCCATCTGTTGATATGGGTGGACTGGAAGCCGGCGCAGCAACGGCCCCGCCATTCCTGATGTGCCCGGCGTCACCCCGACGCCTGGCCACCCGCGATCTCAAGGTATAGCTTGACCTGCGCCAGTAACGAGCGCGGCGTTTTACCTAATGTGAAATCAAGGACACCCGCTTTCCTCCTCCAGAGGACGGGTTGACTTGAGGCACTCACTTAGCGGGAGACAGACATGAAAACGAGAACGACAACACACCAACGTGGGGTAGGCTGGACATGTTGGCTACTGTATCCGCTTGTCGCGCTGGCAGCATGGGCCGCCAATCCACAAGCGGCCGCGCAGCAAGGCACGGCGGCGATGAAAGCGCCGCCCGCCAAGACGATCTATCGCATCGTTCATCTTTCCCCAAGCGCCAACGGCCCTTTCGATATCAACGGCAAGGGACAGGTCGCGTTCACCGAGGATGTCGGGAACGACCGGACCATGGCGAGGTTCTACGACGGAAAGACTTTCAGCAATCTCGGCACGCTTGGCGGTGCGGGTTCCTTCGTCAACGCGCTCAATGATGTCGGCCAGATTATCGGCGGTTCGAACTTCAGCCTGGAAAGTACCGACACGCACGTTTACCGCTGGACTGCGCAAACGGGCATGGTGACCTTGCACTCGCCCCCCTACAATTTAGCGACATCGGCCGCGTTCGATATCAATAACCGTGGCCAGGTTGCAGGCTACCTCCCCTTCTTCGGACCGGTGTTCGAGCCCCTGCATGCAACCCGATGGAGCCCGGAAAACGTACCGCTCGACCTGGGCACGCTCAACGGACCGTCGCTGGCCATGGCGATCAATGAGGCGGGGCAAGTCGCGGGAAACACCAGAAATGCCGCCGGCAGCGGCCTGGCATTCCGCTGGACCGAGGCGGGTGGCATGGTCGGGCTGGGCACGCTTGGGGGCGCGGATTCGGATTCGGTCGCCATCAACGCGATCGGCCACGTGGCCGGCCACTCGGCGACGGCGGCGGGCCTTACCCATGCGTTCCTGTGGACGCCGGAGCAAGGCTTGACCGATCTGGGCCCAAGGCGCACGGATGCCGACTCTTTTACGGTTGGCATGAATGACAGCGACACGGTGGTCGGCATCATCCGCATCGTCGACGGTCCTTACCGCGCCTTCGCCTGGACCAGGCAGGCTGGCATGAAAGACCTGGGCACATTCGGCGGGCGCAGCGCCTACGCCCACGACGTCAACCAGCCCGGACAGGTTGTCGGCAGCGCCGAAGCGCGCGATGGCGCCAGCCGCGCGTTCGTGTGGACCGGCGCCGAGGGCCTGGTCGACCTGAACACCCGCATCCCGCGCGCACCGTCGGGCTTCGTGGCCACGGCCGCCCGGGGAATCTCCAACAATGGCGCGATTGTCGCCGATTCGAATGCCGGGCTGGTCCTGCTTGTTCCGACAGCCGCCACCCATGTTGCCCCCACGCTCGGCCCGATCAGGCGCAGCGGGGCCGCGCGGGTCGATATGCCCTTGTCGGTATCCGCCGGTTTCGTCGATGCCGACCCGGGCGAGACCCACAGGGCGAGCTGGTCATGGGGCGATGGCAGCAAGGACGAGGCAGGCGTCGTCTCCGAAAAGAACGGCGCCGGCACCGCCAGCGGCAAGCACGTCTACCGGGCAGCGGGCCTCTACACGGTCACGCTCACCGTCACCGACAGCAGCGGAGAGAGCGCGACCGTGCATCGCACCGTGGCTGTGTACGGGCCGGGCGCCTATGTCAGCGGCGAAGGCGCGTTCATTTCTCCCCCCGGCGCCGTCAAGGCCAACAGAAACCAGTCCGGACCCGCGACGTTCGCCTTCCTCTCCGAGCAACAAGCGGACGGACGCCGGGCGCAAGGGAAGGCATTCTTGCGTTTTAGCATCGCCCATCTCCGGTTCGACAGCAAGCGCTTCGATTCGGTGGCGGCGGGCGGGGCTAGGATCGCGTATCGCGGCGGCGGCACGGTCAATGGCGCGGGGAGCTACCAGTTCACGCTCACGGCGCTGGCCGCTCCAGACACGGCAGATGGCAAACAGCGCCTGCACATGCGGATCTGGCATCTGGACGCCGCGACCAACCGGGAAGTTGTCGACTACGACAACCAGGGCGGCCCGAATGGGCAAGACGGTGTTGGACTACGCTACTCTTCCCAGCGCGCCACCACATCGAACGCAACCGGATCGGGAATGCTCACTTGGGAGTAAAGTGCATTGAACTCCTCCTGGCCGATCAGCGCCCGCACCATCTCGACGCGCGCTTTCGGCCCCTGCCGGTACGGGTGCTCGGCTGGCGACTGGTCCAGGCAGCCGAGCAGCATGCTTCGCAGCGCCGGATCGAGCAGACCGGTCACCCTGGCGACATCGGCCCGCAGATACGCCACCGGATCGCCATCGTCGTCGAGCAAATCGAGTTCGGCAAACACGTTCAGGTACTCGCCCACGACGAAGTGATCGAAGCTGGCGTAATGCAGCTGCGATGCGCCACTGTCGTGCCACACCATGCACACGCCCTCGTCCCCGCTGCGCAGGCGCACCAGGCAATACGCGTCGCCCGCGCCCGAGCGTGCGAACGGCAGGAACACATTGCCGTTCTGCTTGACCGGATTGAGCCAGCCGGCGACGACGGCCTGCGCTTCCTGCGCCGACAGCCACTCGACATCGTTCAGCGCCGATAACGCGGCCCGCCCAGGATCATCGTAGCTGTTTGCGCCGCTATCGATCAGATGGCGCAAGGTCGCCGGCAAGGCAAGCCCGGTGGCGACAGACAGGGCGTCGAACGATTCGCTCATGTCGTCGATTCTAGCAAGCCGCGTGGTTGACCGTCACCACATGGATCGCCAGCCCGCCGAGCGAGGTTTCCTTGTACTTGTCCTGCATGTCGGCGCCGGTCTGGCGCATGGTTTCGATGACGTCGTCCAGGCTCACGAAATGGGTGCCGTCGCCCTTCAAGGCCAGCGATGCGGCGGTGATCGCCTTGATCGCTCCCATGCCGTTACGCTCGATGCACGGAATCTGCACCAGGCCGCCGATCGGGTCGCACGTCATGCCGAGGTGATGCTCGATGCCGATTTCCGCCGCATTCTCGATCTGTTCATTGGTCCCGCCCAGCGCCGCCACCAGCCCGGCCGCCGCCATCGCGCAGGCCACGCCGACTTCGCCCTGGCAGCCGATTTCGGCGCCCGAGATCGAGGCGTTCTTCTTGCACAGCATGCCGATCGCGGCCGAGGTGAGCATGAAGTCGCGCACCCCGCGCACCGGATCGCTCGGACGGCAATCTTCGGCGTAGTAACGCAGCACCGCCGGGATGATGCCGGCCGCGCCGTTGGTCGGCGCCGTCACCACGCGCCCGCCGGCGGCGTTTTCTTCGTTGACCGCCATCGCGTACAGGCTCACCTGGTGCACGGCGTCGTGCGGCAGGTCGTTGGCGCGGTTGTCGCCATTCTTGGCGTCTTCCGACTGCTTCCACAGATTGGCCGCGCGGCGCTTGACGTTCAGGCCTCCGGGCAGCTGGCCGGCGGTGACCAGGCCATGCGCGATACAGTCGCGCATCACCTGCCAGATCTTGTCGATGCCGGCGTCGAGTACGGCGCCATCCATGCGCGCGCATTCGTTCGCGCGCAGCATCTGCGGGATCGACAGGCCGCTGGCGCGGCCGTGCGCGAGCAACTGGTCCATGGTGTCGAAGTTGTAGGGAATCGGCGCGGTGCTCTCGCCATTGCTCTGGCGCGCCTGCGATTCGCCGGCGGCGTGAATGAAGCCGCCGCCGACCGAGTAGAAGATGCGTTCGATGACGCTGCCGTCATCGAGCTTGAGCGTGAAGCGCATGCCGTTCGGATGCTCGGGCAGCGATGAACTCTTGTGCCATACGAGCCCGGTGCGCGCCGAAAACGGCACTTCGTGGGTGCCGAGCAGCTTGATCACGCCATCGAGTTCGACTTCGGCCAGCATGTCGTCGACCCGCTCCGGATCGACGCCCTGCGGCGTTTCGCCCATCAGCCCGAGGATGACCGCCTTGTCGGTGGCGTGGCCCACGCCGGTCAGCGCCAGCGAGCCATACAGCGCCGCCTCGATCCCCACCGCGCGCGCCAAAGGACCGCATTCGACCAGGAAGCGGCGCGCCGCCACCATCGGCCCCACGGTGTGGGAACTCGACGGCCCGATGCCGATTTTGAATAGGTCGAATACGCTCATGTCCATGTTTGTCTCTTATATGTTTTATAGGTGTGGGTAAAACGAATCAGGCAGCCTTTGTGAGGCTAACGTCGATATTGGCAAGCATGTCGGCCACCAGTTGATCGAGCCCGATCTGCGCCTTCCAGCCCCAGTCGGCCGTGGCGGTGCTGTCGTCCAGGCTTTGCGGCCAGCTGGCGGCAATCGCCTGGCGGCTGTCCGGTTTGTAGCCGATTTCAAAGGCGGGCAAGGCGCGCCGGATCGCCGTCGCCAGCTCGGCCGGATTGAACGACAGGCCGGCCACATTATAGGCCGAACGCACGGCGATGTTGTCGGCCGGCGCGTCCATCAATTCGATGGTGGCGCGGATCGCGTCGGGCATGTAGATCATCGGCAGCGTAGTCTCGGGGCCGAGGAAGCACTCGTAACGCTGGCCGCGCAGGGCCGCGTGGAAGATCGCGATCGCGTAGTCGGTGGTGCCGCCGCCCGGAGGCGACTTGTAGCTGATGATGCCGGGATAGCGGATGCTGCGCACGTCCACGCCGTATTTGGTGAAGTAGTACTCGCACAGGCGCTCGCCGGCCAGCTTGCTGATGCCGTAGATGGTGGTTGGGTCCATCACCGTGTACTGCGGCGTGTCCTGGGGCGGCGTGTTCGGGCCGAAGGCGGCGATCGACGACGGCCAGAACACGCGCAGCGGCGTGCCCGCCTCGCCGCGTTCACGCGCCACTTCGAGGATGTTCAGCAGGCCATCCATGTTCAGGGTCCAGGCCTTGAGCGGGGCCTGTTCGCCGGTGGCCGACAGCAGCGCCGCCAGCTGGTACACCTGGGTGATGCCTTCGTCGGCCACCAGGGCCGCGAGGCGGGCTTTATCGAGCACGTCGAGCTGGGTGTAGCGCGCGGCCTTGTAGACGTTGGTCGCGCCGATGTCGGAGGCGATGACGTTGCCCGCGCCATGTTGCTGCGCCAGCGCGCCGACCAGTTCACTGCCAATCTGGCCGTTCGCGCCGATAATGAGAATGCGTTCCATGTTCTGTATTTCCGTCTTATTAGTGTTCTTGATTCTTGAGAATGCCCAGCTCGCGCCCGGCCTGTTCGAATGCCTTCAATACCGTATCGAGCTGTTCGCGGGTGTGCGCGGCCGACAGCTGCACCCTCACCCGCGCCTGCCCCATCGGCACCACCGGGTAGAAGAAGCCGGAGAGGAGCACGCCCAGTTCGTACATGCGGGCCGCGAAACGCTGCGCCATGGGCGCTTCGAACAGCATCACCGGCACCACCGGGTGCGTGCCCGGCTTGATGGTAAAGCCGATGCGTTCGATCTCCTTGCGGAAGTAGGCCGTGTTTTCGTGCAGGCGGTCGCGCAATTCGGTCGACTTCGAAATGCGCTCGAGCACCGACAGCGAAGCGCCGGCAATCGAGGGTGCCAGCGTGTTCGAGAACAGGTAAGGACGCGATTTCTGGCGCAAGGTGTCGATCACTTCCTTGCGCGCGGCGGTAAAGCCGCCCATCGCGCCGCCCAGCGCCTTGCCGAGGGTGCCGGTGATGATGTCGATGCGGCCCATGACGTTGTGGTGTTCGTGCGTGCCGCGCCCGGTCTTGCCCATGAAGCCCGACGCGTGGCATTCGTCGATCATCACCAGCGCGCCGTATTGGTCGGCCAGGTCGCAGATCTTGTCCAGCTGGGCGATGGTGCCGTCCATCGAAAACACGCCGTCGGTGACGATGACCTTGTGGCGCTTGCCGGCGGCGATGGCCGCCTGCAGCTGCACTTCGAGGTCGGCCATGTCGTTGTGCTGGTAGCGATAGCGCCCGGCCTTGCACAGGCGGATGCCGTCGATGATCGACGCGTGATTGAGCGCGTCCGAGATGATGGCGTCGTTTTCGTCGAACAGCGGCTCGAACACGCCGCCGTTGGCGTCGAACGCGGCCGCGTACAGGATCGTGTCTTGCGTGCCGAGGAAGGCGGAAAGCGCTTTTTCGAGTTCCTTGTGCACGGTCTGGGTGCCGCAGATGAAGCGCACCGACGACAGGCCGTAGCCGTACTTTTCGGTCGCCTCGATCGACGCCCGCTGCGTTTGCAGGTCGCCCGACAAGCCGAGGTAATTGTTGGCGCACATATTAATCAAGGTGCGGCCGTCGTCGGCCACCACTTCGGCGCCCTGGCGCGAGGCCAGCACGCGCTCCGGCTTGTACAAGCCCTGTTCGCGCAGCGTGTCCAGATTGTGTTGCAGGCCGCTGAAAAAGGCGCTTTTCGCTTGCTCGCTCATCATTATTCCTCGTCATGTGGTTGCCGGCTTGACCGACTGTTGGACTATGCTGTACCGTGTTCCGGATCAAACGAATTCAATCGCGTCGTGAAATTCCGTTATGTCGAACACAAATTCAATATAATGGATACTACCCAAGCCGAGTGCACTTGGCAACCCTCGGTTTCTTATATTTATGCAAATATTTTGCTTGACCACTTTGCCGAAAATCCGATGAAACAACCAGCACCGACCAATTCTCCACCTGAAGTAGGCGCGACCTTGCAACGTTTGCGGCTGGCGCGCGGCCTGACCCTGGAAGACTTGTCGCGGATCGCGGGCGTGTCGAAATCCATGTTATCGCAAATCGAAAGGGAGAAGGCAAATCCCACGATCGCGATCACGTGGCGCCTGGCCAACGCCTTGGGCGTGGCCATCGGCGAGTTGCTCTCGAGCGATACGCGGCCGGTGGAGACCATCCGCGTGATGGACGCCCACGAAACGCCGACCCTGCCCGGCGCCCACGCCGGCTATGTGCTGCGCATCCTGGGGCCGATGGATCTGGCTGGCAAGTACGAGTGGTACGAACTGACCCTGGCGCCGGGCGGCGAACTGGCCTCGCAGGCGCACGACCCGGGCACCAGCGAGCACATGACGGTGCTGCACGGCACCATGGAGCTGGAAGTAGGCAGCGACAAGAAGAAAATCAAGCTGGGCGGCACGGCGCGCTATCCGGCCGACCAGAACCACGTGATCCGCAACGTCGGCAAGACCGAAGCGAAAGCCTTGCTGGTGGTGGTGCACCGCTAGCCTGTTGCGGATGCTGTGCGCGATTCGGCGCCTTCGCGCAGCGGATTGGCTTGAAGGCGCTGTGCGGCATTGTGCCTGATCAGGCGGCTCCGGGCGCCGATTCTGCCGACTAAGTAAGTGTGCAGAAATTACAAGAACTTATGCGCACTTACTTAGCGCAGTACCCGGTCGGTCGCGACGATGCGCACGTCGTGCATCTGGTCGAGGTAGGCCTCCAGATAGGCCTTGTGCGCCGCGCCGACGACCACCAGCACGCGCATGCCGGGCCGCGCGCTCATCACATCGCGGATGTTGGACGCCATCCGCAGATTGCGTGTCTCCCAATAGGCGACATAGCCACGCCCGAAGCGCTGCGGCGAGGGTTCTTCGAGCGCCGCGCCGAAATCGCTGCGGAAGGTCTCCTCGGCGGTGCCGCGGGCGTTGTACGCGCGATACATGGACAGCACGCCGGCAGCCGTATCGAGCCGGCTTTCGAGCGCCTTGGCCCGCTCGATGCGCGCCGCCGTGTGGCGGTTGTCCCAGGCCTTCGCAATGGCGGCGCCGGCGGCTTTCGGATCGGCGTCGGGAGAGTCGGCCGTGTGATCGTCCATTGGATACATCCGCTCGTGCCCGAGGCGAGCCGCCAGCACGGCCGCGATGCGGTAATGCTCGTCGGACCGTTGCAGCAGGCCAGTCAGGATCGTCACCAGATTCTCGTCCAGGCCGTCGCCGGCACGCCGCTCGTCGCCGGGCAAACGCAGCCATTGCACCAATGCCGACGCTGGTTCGCCGCCAGCCAGGAACAGCGATGCGAGCTTGCGGCGCTGTGCCGGGCCTGGCGCGGCCGGCCAGGCAGCCAGCAGACGCTCGGCCTGCGCAGTCGCCTCCGGCACATCCAGGCCCGTGGCCGCCTTCGCCGCCGCCGGATCCCAACAATACGACTTGATCGAATCGGCGTAACGCTGCGGATAGCTGCGCATGAACGCGCACTGCGCTCCGGACAGCGCCTCGATGGCGACCGCCTGCGGCTGCCACTGCGCCAGACGGTCGGTCAGCAGACTCAGCGTGGCCGGATCGAACGATGCCGGCAACTGGCGCAGGTGCGGTGTGGCGAGCACCATCAGCTCGTTCGGCTGGCCGCGCTGCAGCTTGTGCGCGCCCGGCGCGAACGGCGGCGATTCGGCGGCGGATGCCGGCACGTGGCAGACGACGGCAACAGCAGACATGATGGCAAGCAGGCGGTGCATAAAGTTCCTCAACGCGATAGGGTCGCCCTGCCCGGCCGGGTCAGGTTCGGGCAGCGTATTGCTGAAGCGGCGCCAGCGGAACCGGCTTGCGACACAGCGCAGGATCGCTTGCATGAAATGCATGTGGCCGGGATGGGCCGCGACCGCGCTCAGCGCATCCTGGCGATCATCCGCGCCAGCACCAGCGCGGCCAGAGTGGCAAACACATGCTTGAGCGTGTGGCCGCTGACGGCGTGGATGGCGCCGAGAATGGCGCCGTCGGCCAGTTCGCACAGCTTGGCCAGCACGTACAGGCCGATCGCGATGCCGAAGGCGCGCCGTTGCACCAGCGGCGCGCCGGTCTGCCATTGCAGCACCGGGATCAGCACCAGCGGCGCCAGTTGCAGCAGCAGGTAGGGGCCGAGGTTGCCGGTGGCGGACCACCAGAAGACGCTGGCCACGCCGAGTGCGCACAGCGCGGCCAGGGTCGGCAGCGGCGCGAAGCGCGCGGGGAAGGCATCGTGCAGGCTTGTTGCCAGCAGCGACACGCAGGCCAGCGCGATCGGCAGCCGGTCCCAGACCAGGCGCGTGTCGTCCGGCGCCAGGTGATACCAGGACGAGCCGAAGGCGGTCATCAGGATGGCGACGAAAAACATGAGGTGGGCCGGGCGCGATGGCCGCACGTGCAGCAGGCCATGCAGGCCGATGAGCAGGAAGCCGAGGTTCGACAGCACATCGGCCGCATTGGCCAGGCCGGACAGCGCGCGGCCGTCGGCAAAGGCGTGGTAGCCGTCCGCTTGCAGGATGGGGCCGGCCAGCAGCATGGCGGCGGTCAGGATGGCGGCGAGGTACAGGGCGATGTTGGGGCGGGCGGCGGCGAGCTGCATGACGGTCCTTGATAGTGGAAAGGATCTCACTCTGACGTGCGCGGCGGTAATGGCGAAAAATTTGACCGAAAGTACCGCCAAACGGGATGTTGAGTAGCGACTGTCGATACTTTGTTGCGCCAACTGCCCTGCCCGGCTGGCCCGTTCACCGACATTGATCCAGCGTAAAGGCAGTACTCAGCAGGCTTGCCTTCCGTTTAAGCCGCTCTTTTTCGATCGCGAATACTGGAAGCCTGCCCACCCGGGGCCGGCATCAGGAGAACCATCATGGAAGTCAGCCTTTTCATTACCCCAGCAGAAAACCAACCAGGCAATTATCTGGTGGTCGTCAACGGGGAAGGATTTTATAACTCGGTCAACAAGAAAGTCGGTGCGCGGATTCGCGGCGACGACGAGTGGTTCGATGACACGCTCTTGAGTATCGGCGGCACCGGCATCGAGCGCGTGGGGGTCGATGGCAGCTTTTCGCTGTCGAACACCGTGTCGGCCGGCCAGTTGAACGAAGACTGGGGGCAGGATGAGGTGTATGCCCTAGTCAGCGTGGAAGGGCTCAGCGGCTCGTTCAGGACCAACACGATCAAGCGCGACTTCTGAACGCGAAAAAGCGCGCCTGCCGACGGTGGCGACAGACGCGCCTTTCACAGCGTTGCGATCGGCGCATCCCCTCGTCCTTTACGGCACGGAAAAGGGGAAAGCACGACTACTGCGCCGCCACCTTGGCCGGCTCGTTCATGCGCAGGGCGCGGCTCAGGAAGCCCCAGCGATCGGCCACTTCCTCGATCTGCTTGGTGGTCGGTTTGCCGGCGCCATGACCCGCCTTGACGTCGATGCGGATCAAGATCGGCGCGCTGCCGGCCTGCGCCGCCTGCGCCGCCGCCGCGAACTTGAAGCTGTGCGCCGGGACCACACGGTCGTCGTGGTCGGCCGTGGTGATCATGGTCGCCGGATAGCACGCCCCCGCCTTCAGGTTATGCAGCGGCGAGTACTTCACCAGCGCCTTGAATTCGTCGGCGTTTTCGGACGAGCCGTAATCCGAAATCCACGCCCAGCCGATGGTGAATTTATGGAAGCGCAGCATATCGAGCACGCCGACCTGCGGAATGGCCGCGCCGAACAACTCCGGACGCTGGGTCATGGCCGCACCGACCAGCAGGCCGCCATTGCTGCCGCCGCCGATGGCCAGTTTGGCCGGCGAGGTCACCTTGTTCGCCACCAGCCACTCGGCCGCGCCGATAAAGTCGTCGAACACGTTCTGCTTGTGCAGCTTGGTGCCCGCTTCGTGCCACGCTTCGCCGTATTCGCCGCCGCCGCGCAGGTTGGCCACCACGTACACGCCGCCCATTTCCATCCACGCCAGGTTGGCCGGCGAAAAGCCCGGGGTCAGCGACACGTTAAAGCCACCGTAGCCGTACAGGTAGGTCGGATTGCTGCCGTCGAGCTTGAGGCCCTTCTTCGAGACGATGAACATCGGTACCTTGGTGCCATCGCGGCTGGTGTAGAACTGCTGGCGCGTTTCATACGCGTTCGGGTCGAAATCGACGGTCGGCTTGCGGAACACCGTGCTTGCGCCGGTTTTCATGTCCAGTCGATATACCGTGGTCGGGTTGGTAAAGCCCGTGAACGAGTAGAAGGTCTCGCTGTCGCCCGGCTTGCCGTTGAAGCCCGCCGCCGAGCCGATGCCCGGCAGCGCAATCTCGCGCACCAGCTTGCCCTTGCGGTCCACGATCTTGACCATGCTGCGCGCATCGGCCAGGTACTGGACGATGAACTGCTTGTTGACCATCGATGCGCCGACCAGGGTTTGCGCCGTCTCGGGCACGATTTCTTTCCAGTTCTTCTCGGCGGGCTTGCGGGTGTCGATGGCAACCAGGCGCGAACGCGTGGCCTTCTTGTCGGTGCTGAAGTAGAACACCGGACCGTCGTTGTCGATGAAGTTGTACGAGGCCTCGAACTGGTCGATCAGCGGCACCACTTTGGAACCTTGTTTGGTCAGGTCTTTGTAGAAGATGCGGTACTTCGGTGCGGTGCCCTTGGTGGCGGTGATGATCAGGTATTTACCATCGTTACTGACCTCACCGCCGAAGCCCCATTCCTTCTCGTCCGGACGGTCGTAGACCAGCGTGTCTTCGCTCTGCGGCGTGCCGACCTTGTGGAAGTACAGTTTCTGGAAGTAGTTGATGCCGGCCAGCTTGGCCGCTTCTTCGGGCGCGTCGTAGCGGCTGTAGAAGAAGCCCTTGCCATCCTTGGTCCAGGACGCGCCCGAGAACTTGACCCATTTCAGATGGTCGTCCAGGTCCTTGCCGGTGTCGATGTCGCGCACTTTCCACTCGTTCCAGTCCGAGCCCGATGCGGCGGTGCCGTAGGCGAGGTATTTGCCGTCCGGGCTGACGGCGGTGCCGGCCAGCGCCACGGTGCCGTCGGCGGCCAGGGTGTTCGGGTCGAGCAGCAGGCGCGCCTCGTCGCTCAGCGACTTCATGGTGTAGAGCACCGACTGGTTCTGCAAGCCGTTGTTGCGGCTGTAGAAATAGCGCCCGCTTTCCTTGTACGGCACGCTGTAACGCTCGTAGTTCCAGAGCTTGGTCAGGCGTTCCTTGATGGCGCTGCGCTCGCCGATCTGGCCCAGGTAGGACTGGGTGACCTTGTTCTGGGCGTCGACCCACTCCTTGGTCTCGGCGCTGTTGGCGTCTTCGAGCCAGCGGTAAGGGTCGGCGATGCTGGTGCCGTGATACACATCCTGCTGTTCGACTTTTTTCGTGACCGGATAGGTCGTTGGCGTTCCGCCGGGCAGGCAGGTCTGGGTCTGGACCTGGGCCAGGGCTTGTCCGCCGAATGCGGCGAGCAGGCTGGTGACGAGGACTGCATGTCTCATTTGCATGGTTCTGTCTCTTGGTGATATGGGCAACTTTGCCGGTGAAGATCATAGCGCGAAATGCCGGCCTTGGCGATGGTCGTCCCACCGGCCGTGATGGCGATTCGCTTGCCGGTCATGGTTTGGTGGATAATGTTCCATACCATCACTTACAAAACCCACTTCACATGATCAAGATGACCTTTGCAGCCGTCTCGCTCGCGCTCTGCGCGAGCGCGATGAGCCAGACTTCGGCGCAATTTGTCGCGCAATCGAGAGCGGGCCTGGAAGACCAGACAGCGGCGCATGCGGCCACGTGGGGGCTGGGTTCATCCGAACGCTGGAAGGCGGATCTGGAGGCGGGAACGATCACCTTCAGTTTCAACGATGGCAAGACGGTCATCGCGCCGATTCAGGTGATCGGCACCTATAACAAACTCGATGGCACGTTTTTATGGGGCTGGGACCATCCTTCGGTTCCCGGACCGCTGCGCCGTCACGCGGAACTGGCGCGCCAATGGGGCAAGAAAAACCATCTGCCCGATTACACGAGCCGCATGGTCAAGGTGAGCGAGGACGAGGCGTGGAACTTCGCGGCGGTGGCCAATCGCCTGGGCAATGCGAACGGCGTGTATCGGGGACCGAGCGGCACCACGATGGTGTTCATGAGTTTCGGAGAGGTCAAGATGCAGCAGGCGACCAAGCCTTGACAGGACATGCGACGCCAGTCCCGCGCCGGCCCACGGTACCGGCACGCATCGCCGCTCACTACGCCCTGCACTGCGCGCTCGCCTTCGGCGCCTGCCTGCTGACCTGGTGGTCGGTGACGTATCTCGCGGTCGACTCGCACTGGACCGGCGTGCCCCACGACGCCTTGTGGCGGCTCACCCTGCGCAGCCTTGAAGAGCAGTTGACGAAGGGCGCCAACGCCTTTTTCTTCGTACCCTTGTTTGCCGTGGCGGCGTTCTGGTGGAGCCGTGTGGCGCGCCTGATTTACCTGACGGCGGCCTTGCTGCTGCTCGCCCTTGTACTATTCGACGACGGCAAGTACGCCCATCCGGGTACCGGGATCTGGTGGTGGAACGTGGCGCTTGCTTTCATCGCCATCATTCATTTTCCCTTCCATGGCGCGCTGCGCCTATGGCAACGGCGCGGACCTCAGGTCGAGCCGACCGACTCGGTGTAAGGCAGCGCCGCCCTGGCCGGGGGCGTCCAGCCGGCGATCCAGCCGACCAGCTTGTCGGCGGCGATCGGCCGGCTCATGAAATACCCCTGGCCCTGGTCGCACCCCAGCGCGGCCAGCAAGCGCCACACCGCTTCGCTCTCGATCCCCTCGGCCACCACGCGCAAGCCCATGTTGTGACCGAGGTCGATCGTCGAACGCACGATCTTGGTGTCGCCGATATCGTTTTCCATGTTCAGCACAAACGACTTGTCGATCTTGAGTTCATCGACCGGCAGCCGCTTGAGGTAGGCCAGCGACGAGTAGCCGGTGCCGAAATCGTCGATCGACAAGTCCACGCCCATCGTGTGCAGGCGTTCCAGCGTCTGCTGGGCGCGCACCGGGTCGTCCATGATCGCGCTTTCGGTGATCTCGAGGCAGAACGAGCCGGCCGAGAGCTGGTGGCGCGTGAGGATCTCCCTGAACTTGGCCGGCAGGTCCTGGTCGAGCAAGTCGCGGGTGGACAGGTTGACCGAGATTTTCAGGTAAATCCCCTGCCGTTGCAGCTCGCTGCACAGCGCGGCCGACTGGTCCAGCACCCAGCGCGTGAGCACGCGGATAAAGCCGGTCTGCTCGGCGAACGGGATGAATTCGTCCGGGAACACGTTGCCGCGCTCGGGATGGACCCAGCGCACCAGCGACTCGACGCCCACCACTTCGCCGGTGTCGAGCCGGATCTTGGGCTGCACGTGCAGGCGGAATTCGTCGCGCTCGATGGCGTTGCGCAGTTCCGTGAGCAGGCCCAGGCTCTTGGCGCTCGACTTGTCCATCGCCGCGTCGTAGGCCACCGCGCCGTCGTTGCGCTGCTTGGCCGCGTACATCGCCACTTCCGCCATCGACAGCAGCGACTCGGGATCGGCGCCATTGATCGGAAAGGCCGCCATACCCAGGCCGGCGCCGATGTCGACGGTCTGGTCGTCGAGCGAGAGCGGCGCTTCGAGCGCGCGCAGGATGCCCGCCGCCACCTTGTGCGCATGGTCGATCGAGGAGGCCGGCAGCAGCACCACGAATTCGTCGCCGCCCAGGCGCGCCAGCTGCGGCTGCGGGTGCTCGGCCGGTTGCGAGCCGGCCAGCAGCGCGCGCAGGCGCTCGGCCACTTTTTGCAGCAGGGCGTCGCCGAACGCATGGCCCATGACGTCGTTGACATGCTTGAAGCGGTCCAGGTCCATCATCAGCACGAATACCACCTGCTCGCGCTGGCGCGCCTGGTCCAGGGCCTCGCCCAGCAGGCGCACGAACTGGGCGCGGTTGGGCAGGTCGGTGAGCGCATCCCAGTACGCGAGGCGGCCGATTTCCTGTTCGCGCTTGGCGATCGACTCGCGCATGCCGGCAAAGGCCTTGGCCAGCGCCCCGATTTCATCCGTGCGTTCGACGTCGATGCGGCCGTCGTAATCGCCGCGCTCCATGCGGCGCGCGGTGCCGGCCAGGTGGCGCAGCGGCTGCGCGATGCGCATCGCGGTGATCACCGCCGCGCCGCATGCGACCAGGGTGGCGACGATGGTGAGGATCATCAGGGTGCGCTGCAGGCGCGTATATTCCGCGGTGGCGTCGTCGATCGAGCGCGCCAGCAGCACGTCGGCGTGGCGCCCGCCTTCGAGGCCGAGCGGCAGCAGGCGCGCGCTGTAGCGGATGCCACCGACATCGAGGTCGAACGGGCGCGCCTGATTGTCGGGCAGCGCCTGCAGCGCGCGCGCCACGCCCGCCATGGCCGCCGGCGCCAGGGTCGACTCGAACGGGGTGAACGGCCCGTCCTGCTGGCGCGTGAAGATCGCCACGTCGAGCTGCGACAGTTCGCGCATGTCGAGCACCAGCTGGCGCTCGAGCGCAAAGCCCATCACCACCCAGGCGATCGTGATCGGCGCCTTGACCGGCATGACCACCACCTGCACCGGACGCTGGTCGACGATGACCATCGCGCTGGCGCCATCGTGCTGCTCGGCGCGGTCGAGCAGGCCGAGCACCAGCTTTTCCAGCGCGCCGTTCTTGACGATCCCGGTTCCGACCGTGACCCGGCGTTCGCCGTCGATCAGCATGGTCATGTCGGCGCGCGCGCGGCGCCCGCTGTTGGCCAGCGCCGAGGCGATGGTGGCGCGGTCGTCCTCGTCGCCATTGCCGATCGCTTGCACAAAGGCGGTGTCGCGCGCCAGCACCTGGGCCGAAAAGCGCTGCTTCTGGGCGTTCTGCTCCATCAGCTTGCGGAAGACTTTTTCGCCGTTGATCAGTTCGGTGGCGATGCTCGATCGCGCGTTGACGTTAATGCCATGCTCGATCACCAGCAGGCCGATCGCCTGCACCGCCACGATCAGCACCAGAAACAGGCCGACGATGCGCCCTTCAAGACTGTTGAAACGCAAGCGCATGCGACTAAGGCGCGCCGGCGCCCGGCGCCGCGACGTCCGGCGCCATGGGCTTCAAGGCCAGCTTGACGCTGGCCGCAGTGGCGCCCTCGCCCTTGACCGCCACGCTCTGCTCGGCGGGGGCGCCGAGCATGTTGAAATGCCAGGACGTGAGGGTGTATTTACCGGCCGCGGGCAACTCGATGCGGGCCACGCCGGCGGCGTCGGTCTTGGCGAAGAACGGCGTATCGACCACCTTGATGTAGGCCAGCATGCGGTCATGGATATTGCAACCGAGCACGACGATGCCGGCCTTGTCGAACACTTGTGGCGATGCGGCCACGCCGGAATACAGTTTCTGGTCGAATTTCTTGGCGGGCGAGAAGGAATAGATGTGGTGCTTGACCTTGTCGAAGTTCGGGAACGACACCTGGCTGCCGGTCTGGATCACGGTCACCAGCGGCAAGAACTTGAGGCCGCGCTGTTCGATCTCGGCCGGCTTGACCGGCTGCGGCAAGCCCGCGTTGCCGTCCGGCGCGGCCGTGACGACCACGTCGGCCAGCGGCTTGCCGCTGCTGTCATGGACCTGCACCGCGATGGCGGCGGCGCCGGCGGCGCTGGCCAGGGGCAGCGCCGCCAGCGACACTGCGGCCAGGGTGATCGAACGGAATATGGTGTTCATGGGCGCGTTTCCAGGGTAGACGATAAGCCCGCCCGGTGGGCGAGGCAGGTGCGGCCTGTTGGCTGACCTATTGTAGCGTCTTGAAGAAAGTTCCGAACAGAACTTTCAACCGAGTTAGTGCGCATGGGAACAAATGTATACGGCGCAGCGGCGCGACGTCAATGAAATGAACAAACGCGGCGCCGCGCCGGGCGCCGCCGCAGCCCGCTAGCCTGAATTTTGCATAAAAAAGGGCAAGAATGCCGTAAGTGATTGATAAAATGTGAGTTATCCATAAAACACAATTTCAACACGAACGCACCTTGCCCGGCATGAATTCTACCTCAGAGCAGC
>NZ_WHJI01000040.1:0-75402 GCF_011682155.1 Massilia sp. CCM 8734 | reverse complement strand
CTCCATTCGATGCCCCGTTCAATCGGGTAGGGCATCCATTACCCGCGACCATCGAAAACACTGCCGACGAGGTTTCGTATCGTCCAGCCAGCAACGCACTGGCAGTTCATGAAACATTCAGGCTAGTACCAGGTGCGGCCCAGGAAGTGAACTTGCCAGACGAAGAGATAGAGACGGAGAGCTTGGAAAAGCTGGAAGCTGGCATTGGACGGCTGTACGTTTTGGGGACCTCGCTCTACACGAAGGGCGGTGAAGAAATCGTCAAGATAGGCATTACAACTGGTACCGTGGAAAATCGTATTAGCCAGCTCTACACCACTGGCGTACCGTTCCGGTTCCGTGTCATGAAGGACATCGAGACGAAGAACTACTACGAGCTGGAGCAGTCTCTTCACAAGCTGCTAGACCCATACCGCATCAATAGATCGCGCGAGTTCTTCACCGAAAAGTGCCTTCCGTTCGTTGATAAGGTTGTCGCGATTCACAACGAAATTCATTCAGGTTTGCAAGAGGGATAGTGAAATGGTACTTAGGCAAAGGCCCACTGTGGGCTGGGCTTTTTGTGCACAGTTACGACATGCTCACTCAACTGGAATGCACCTCTCCAACGCGGGCATAGGGCTCGAGAATGGGTCCTCTTTCGCCGCCGCCCCGCCCGACATGAACCCTGTGGGGGCAAGTCAGGGACGCGATGGCGTCGCACGCGGCTTGTCCTCTTTGCCGTTCTCCCGCTTTGCATCGAGAAAAAATCCGCGCCAGAAGAAGACGATGTTCCGCTTATCCCTGACATAGACGAAGCTGATTGGAGAAGGCGCGAGGCAATCTATCGCAATTTCAGTGACAGGATCGGGCAAGCGCATGCTGCGCGGATCAAACTTGAACTCGCGCCAAAAAAAGTTAGTTGTGTTGTGGCGAGACTGCTTGAATGTTGGCTTGTCACATTTTTCGCCAGCGAACTGCACGGACTCAGCTGTGACAACGAAATCGGTACCGACCAGCTTGTCGACATCGTCGCTTGATAGCGACGTGGTTTCCTGCGCGCCAGCCGTTCCGTCCACCGTCCGAGCACAGCCGAGCCCGCATTCGTTCCAGCCATGCCCGGGGGCGCAGCAAGCGCCACCAGCAAAGCAGCCAAGGTATATGTGCGCATCGTTCTCATTGGTCTTTCAGAAAGGGGACTCTCTTCGCGCCGACGGGGCACAAAGCCCGGCATGAAGACGCGACGGTCATTTTGCGTCGAATGCGTGTTGCTCATGATTGAGTTGGCAACGCCGCGTGCCAGCGGACGTAGCCATGACTTCCTCCTGATCAAAAATATTAGTTGCGATCAACAGAGGCTTCGCGCTCGCTGCGGCATGGGCTCGTGGTGATGACCATGCGCAAGACTTCAGCCTGTTGCGTCCTCATCGCAAACAGAATCTAGATCCCAAAAGCCTTCAAGCCCACATCGAGCACGACTTCCAGGGGATTATGCCGTTGCCCGCCCGGGCGCGCATTGCGCGGTACTTCCTCGTACAGGAAGTAGGCATCCTGCCCACTGAATTTATCGTGGAAAAGCGCCTGCCGCCCCCTCAGATAAGGAATAAACGGGTCAGCACGGACGGTGGCGTACATAGCATTGACGCTAAAACCCAAAGTCGCGTCCTGGCTGATGATCCGGCCGCTCAAGGCGCTTTCCAGCCGCACGCCACGGCAGCCCTTGACGATGAGCGTGACCGGTCCTTCAAAAGCGAGGTAACGCAACTGCAGCGTCAGCCATGCATGCAGGGTGCCCAGGCGCCAGTGGCTGCGAATGGTGGGGCGCTGCCCGGCCTTGCAGATCATCCCGACCAGCCCGCGTGGCTGAAGCACGATCGCCTCTCCGGCAGCAATCTCGAGAAGGGCGACTTCATCGAGTGCGTCGACCGTGGACGACACCACCACATCGGCGGGCTGCGCGGTACGAAGCCGCTTCAACATCCATAAGTGCGCGGCGAGGCTGGTAAGCCAGTGACGCCAGCTAAACAGCAACGTCGTCGTGACGTCGACGCCTGCGGGCTGACTCTGGCAATAGTCCGGACGGATGAGCATGTCATCGCCAGCCGCCAAGACCACGTTCTGGGATACCGCAGAAATGACTGAGCTGTGACGAGCTCGCCGCACGTTGGCGGAAGGTGAAGCCGGCGCGGTTCCCTGTGTTTTACCGATCACAATCGCAGGCCTGCGTGCGGCCAGCGGCGCCAGCACAAAATAGAAGAAGGTGCGGATGGCGGCCGGCACCAGCCACCATCCGATCAGCACACCGGCCGCCACCGGCAGTACCGGACGCACGGCCTGGTAAGCTTGCCAAACGTGGTTCTGCGCCGCCAGACCCTCCGCCTGGCGCAGCCGCTCCCGCAGCGGCGCGCTGATCATGACGAGGCGTTGTTCATCAACCCGGAATGCGGCGATCGGGGTGGGAAGCGACATCCGCTCAAGCAGCGCCTGCTGCACCAAAAAATCTTTGTACGCTTTCCTGTTCGCGGCGCGCAGGTCGTTGACTGCCCTCTCCAACTGCTGCACGCGCTCGTATGGCTCAGTGAAGGGAAGGTTGACGAGCAGACCTCCCGCCGCCTGGCTATGGGCCAGTTCCTGTTGCCTGCTTTGGTAAGCCGCGTAAATTTTCACATGCGAGAGGCGAAGTTGCTCGAGTGTGTGCTGCGCAGCCTGCCGGTTGCCCAATACCACAATGTGCGAACGCAAGGCGAGCAGATGCGCCTTCGCCTGGCGCCGCAGTTCGATCTCGGCGCCACGCATGGCCTGCTGCCTTACGTGTTCCACTATCCCATCGGCGCCCCTGAATGCATCGGACGCGAGCGATACATGATCGAGCTCGCGCTGCTGAAGGCTGATGTCCTTGTCGAGGACCCGGATTTGCTCATCGAGCTGCTGCACCGTCGCCCCGGACAATTGCTCCACCTGCCGCGCAATTCGCTGGGCGAGCGTCGCCTGATGGTCGTTCACATCCTCTTGCACTGCGCGCAGCGCCGGAACGTCCTTCACAATGCTTTGAACGTGCATCGACTCGCTGCGGATCCATTTTGCGGAAACGAGAGCGAGGACAATGAACGTGAATACAAACAGATTACGTCGGATGGTCTGGAACACAACGGAAAGAAAATGACCCACGCAGAACCACCGAATGTTAGAAATTGCAAAGAAGCGGGAACGCCAACGGAACTCCACAGCGGACTGCAACAAGCCCTTTCAAGCGCCGCTTACCCAAGCAGCCTGCACGCATGGCGGCAGGGCCTGCAATTGTGTGCCTCACAAGCAAAACATACCACGACATCGTGGTCTGCCCGGTCCCATTGATGCCGGCCCACATCATGGAAGCCATATTCCCGTATCGTTCTTCCTGATCGCCTCGCCCTGTTCCGGGTCGGCGCGAGCTTGTCCGCTCTGCGCGTATCCGTTACCCTTGCCACGCCAGAGTGCCTGGCGAGCAGATTGCGCAGCCCATCCGCCGGCTCCGTATCAGTCTGATGTGAGGGGGCGCCGGCATGTCGCCCGTTGCCCCAAAAAGAAAAGAAAGAGCAAACGATGCCGTTTTTAGACTGGGCAAACAAGAATCAAGCGAAGGCGGCCACCCACGAGGCGCCCTGCCACTTGCTCAAGCAGGAGTCTGTCCACGGCGATATCACAGGCGCCTGTGCCGGCAATCTGCTCATTCAGGCTGACAACTTGCTGGCGCTCAAAGCCCTGATGCCCTTGTACGCGGGCCGGGTCAAATGCATTTTCATCGATCCGCCCTACAACACCCAAAGCGCGTTCGAGCATTACGATGACAAGTTGGAGCACAGCCAATGGCTGTCGATGATGTATCCGCGCCTGGTCCTGCTGCGCGAGCTGTTAAGCGAGGACGGCTTCATCGTTCTTCACATTGACGATGCTGAAAGCCATTACGCCAAAGTGCTGATGGATGAAATATTCGGCCGTTCACACTACCAAACGTCGATGTATGTCCAGGTGAGATACACGTCCAAGACATTGAAGTCCGACATGGCGTATCACAAGCAGATTGAGCAGGCCTTGGTATACCGCCGTTCCTGCGCGGCGAAACCCTACAAGCCATCGATTCAGACCGAAGGCTTCGACAAGTTCAACTTCGAGATTGTCGAGTTGGCGCAAGGCCGTTCCACCACCCTCGGAGGCAAGGCGGTGCAAGTGTTCCGGCCGGGAGAGTACGAAATCAACAAAGTGGCAGGCCACGTTGATGGGTTAAAGGAAATATGGGCGTCCGGGTCTATTCTCGATGGAAACTCCTCCGGACGCTTCTTCCGCGACTACCTCGCGGGCCGTTTTGACGAGGATGGCGCCGGCGCGCTGTACAAGGTAGCCAATATCGGCGATGACGGTCTCGGCTATCGCTATCTAACCGGGCCAAAGAAAGCGTCGGCCTCCAAAGGCAAGTATTTTCAAGGTGTCCCGACCGACAAACGCAGCCTGGAGGTTCAGGACGCGGAACTGCCCATCGAAAATTTTTACGACTTCTCGCCCCAGTTTGGAAATTGCCGCTATGAAGGCGGTGTCGATTTCCGATCCGGCAAGAAGCCTGAAGCCTATGTCAAGAAAATGCTGGATCTGTTTTCCAGGCCCGGAGACCTGGTGATGGACCCGTTCTCAGGCTCGGGCTCGACGGCGGCTGTCGCGCATAAAACCGGACGCGGCTATATTGGAATCGAACAAGGCGAGCAGGCGCGCACCCATTGCCTTGCCCGGTTGATAACGGTCATCGCTGGCGACAGGACGGGCGTGAGCGCCGACGTCGGATGGACTGGCGGTGGCGGATTTCGCTTCTGCACCCTGGTCCCCGCAGCGCGCCATTAACCGGCCTGGCCGCCATCGTTGCGTCCCATGCCGGGCGCGATGTCCATCGGGCCGGCGCCGCCTCCCTGCATCTCCATGCCCGCACCCTTGTTGCCACCCCGGTTGGCGTCACCCTTGCCACGGCCGGCGCCAGCCGCAGCGCGCGTCGGCCCCTGCAACGGAATGATGACATCGCCCGGCACCGGCCCCAGGTCGAGCGCCGCGCGGATAAAGCTGCGCAGCGAGATGACCAGGTCCGCCGTGTGGATGGGACGGCCGGCGGCCAGGTCGGCTGCGGCCTGGCCCGCCAGGCGGCAGTGTTCTTCGGTGCCCAGCAGGAGAATATCGGCCAGGGCCGCTTCGACCGCGTCACGGATGCGGCGCGAGCGATCGGAACTGGCCGGTCCCTCGGCCGCGCCGGCCTCTTCCGGCGCGCCAGGGGTGCCCTGGCGCACGTCGCGCAAGTGGGTTGGATCGACCGTCAATTGCCCGGTAAACGACCCGCCCAGGGTGCGATAGGCGGACATCAGCGTTTTCAGGCGCTCGTTGATCTGGCGGTTCATGCGCTCGCGCCGTTGCTGAATGGTCTGCATCATGAGCATGCGCACGCCCACCCCGAGCAAGGTGAACACCGCCAGGCCGGCGATGGTCGTCAGCGCTCCTTGCCATGAACTGAAATCCATCGTACGCATCCCGGCCTCGACAGCTGTTTTCAATGCCAGCCAGTGTACCGATTCTGGGCTCGATGGCGGGGTAGATTGACATTGTGCGCCGATGGGGCAGGCAAGAATCTGTTTAGCTTCTCAAGAAAGCAAACTGACGCATTTTACAAAAGTCATTTTTGCCTCAGACTTGCTACCGTAGATCATGTTACGGGCAACAATGACCGGCATGAAGGTAATTTCTTGTACGACGACGACTTGAAATACTTGGCCATCGATCAAGGTTGCGTAGGTGGCGGCAAGTATTGGCATACTTCATGGCCTGACCCAAATCCCAGAAACGAGTTGGCGATCCTCGCACAGAATTTTCTGAACGGCTCACAATTGGCCGCATGGCGTGCAGCAGCGCTCATGGAGTATTAAAATGCGCAATCGAGCTGGCACCCCATTCTGGCCCACGTTTCAGCCATGCTCCCTGGCTTGCTGGACGCCGACGATATCGATACGATTGTAGAATATATGCGAGGACGCGCAACGGGACCGGCGTTTGCCACCAGTTGCGAAAGGCTAATCTGATGAACTTTCTGGAACTTCTGCAGCGAGCAACTCCATCACCGGAACCATTGCTGACCGGTGAATGGGCGACTATTGCGTTTCGTCCCGACTTGGGTAGCCAACAAGAATTTATCGTTGGCGTGGCGGCAGCGATTGACGGTGAGGCGCAACTGCATCCGAAATGGCTCCCGTCACTTTCCAAACTCAGCCACCTGTACGGTGATGCCATTACCTCATCCGATACCCGCGATCTTTTCGAAGGGTCTGAAATCGCTATCCGCTCCAGCTATCACGCAGTATTGAAGACGCTCGACAGCGGCTCGCCGCATTTGCGCGTGATCCCTTGCGGCTATCTGGCAACACACGACATCGATGTTGAACTGACGACCTTGCTGAAGCGGCAAGGTGGCGCGCTATGGCAAGACAGTCATCATCGGGATAGCCCGATGGATGACGAGTGGGCCTACACGACGACGATGAGGGCAGTGAAGTCCGCACAGGACACATTCAATCCCTTCATTCCCGGCCGATCCATCGTCATCGGGACCAGGAAATTATCGATCGCGCTCAATAATGGCCAGAGTTACGGAAATATCGTCTCCGCCAGATATGCATTATTCTCGACTATTCACGGCCATATCCACTCTTCGCTGCTCCAGGTAACACGAGCCCACAACCTGTCCGACCGGCAGGCGCAACCGGCGCTTTTTGTCGTTCTTCCCGAGGCAAACACACCGGCAGACGTGCTGACATCAAAAAAAACCATCGATTTATTGAATGAGATCGAGGAGGCCGGGGTCGCCCAGTTTTCGCATAACGATCCTGCCGAGGTGGCATTGAAAATTCAAGCCTGGGCCGCTGCCGCATAGCTCCTCGGGGCCGATGACAGGACGAGGACATAGGGCGTCGCGCAGGATGCAGGACCTCCCTCATCTCATGCTGCCTCAAGCGTTGACGATCCGCGCACGCCGCGCCGATGCCGGCGCCGCCTCCACCTCCAGCGGCGCGAATATCCCCTGCAAGTCCTCCTGGGTAATCTGCAATCCTTGCGTATCGCCGCCGCTGAGCACGGCGCCGGCCAGCGCCGCCTTGCGATGCTGCATCTCCTGGATTTTTTCCTCCAGCGTGTCCTTGGCGATCAGCTTGTAGACGAACACCGGCTTGTCCTGGCCGATGCGCCAGGCGCGGTCGGTGGCCTGGTTCTCCACCGCCGGGTTCCACCACGGATCGTAATGGATCACGGTGTCGGCCGCCGTCAGGTTCAGGCCGACACCGCCCGCCTTCAGGCTGATCAGGAAGACCGGCACCTTGCCGTCCTGAAACGCCGCCACCTGCGCGCGGCGGTCCTTGGTGTCGCCCGTGAGCAAGGCGTAGGGGATATTGCGCGCGCGCAGTTCGTCTTCGATCAGCGCGAGCATGCTGGTGAACTGGGAAAACACCAGGATCTTGCGGCCCTCGTCGAGCAACTCTTCCAGCATGCCGGTCAATTCGGCCAGCTTGGCCGACGGCGCGGCGCTCTTGTGCGCGCCGCTCATGGCCACCAGACGCGGATCGCAGCACACCTGGCGCAATTTGAGCAAGGCTTCCAGGATCACGATCTGGCTGCGCGCCACGCCCTTGCTGGCAATCGCCGCCCGCACCTTCTTGTCCATCGCCAGGCGCACCGTCTCGTACAGGTCGCGCTGCGCCCCGGCCAGGGTGACTTCGCGCAGCATGTCGGTCTTGGCGGGCAATTCCTTGGCCACGTGGTCCTTGGTGCGGCGCAGCAGGAACGGCTTGATGCGGCGCGTCAGGAAAGCGTTGCGGCCGGCGTCGCCATCACGCTCGACCGGCTTGCGGAAGTCGCTGTTAAATTGCTTCTCGTCGCCCAGCAGTCCCGGCAGCAGGAAGTGGAATTGCGACCACAATTCGCCCAGGTGGTTTTGCAGCGGCGTGCCCGTCAGGCACAGGCGATGGCGCGCGCGCAGCAGGGCGGCCGTCCCGGCTGCCTTGCTGCGGTGGTTCTTGATGTATTGCGACTCGTCCAGTATCAACAGATGGAACTCTTGCCCCAGCAAGGCCGCCTCGTCGCGCGGCAGCAGCGCATAGGTGGTCAGGACCAGGTCGCAGTTGGCCATCTCCCCAAAGCGTTCTGTTCGGTCTGCCCCATGCAGCAGCAGCACGCGCAGCGATGGCGCGAAGCGCGCGGCTTCATCCTGCCAGTTGCCCATCAGGCTGGTGGGCGCGACAACCAGTGCCGGGCGGTCCAGCCGCCCCGCTTCCTTTTCCAGCAGGATGTGCGCCAGCGTCTGGATGGTCTTTCCCAGGCCCATGTCGTCGGCCAGGATGCCGGCCAGGCCGAATTCGCGCAGGAACTGCATCCACGCCACGCCCTCTTGCTGGTAGCTGCGCAAGGTCGCTTGCAGGCCGCGCGGCGGCGCCACCGCTTGCACGCCGTCGAAGCCGGCCAGGCGCTGGCCGAGGGCGCGCAAGCGTTCGCCGCCGATCCAGCGCAGGCGGGCGCCCGCTTCCAGCTCGGCCAGGCGGGCCGCGTCCAGGCTGGGCAGGCGGATGGCGTTGCCGATGCGCTCCAGAAAATACAGTTCGCCCAGGGTGCTCAGGATCGGCCGGATGCGGCTCCAGGGCAGGCCCACCCTCGCCCCGCCGGGCAGGCGCGCCATCAGCACGTCGCTGTCGGCATGGGCCGCCAGCGCCTGCGCATCGAACGCCATGGGCGCACTGCGGATCAGTTGCAACAGGATCGGCAACAGGGGCACGCGCTCGCCCTCGACCACGATGCCCAGTTCCAGTTCGAACCAGGCATTGCCCTCGCCTCCGGGGTCCACATCGGCGTACCAGTCGTCGATCGCGCGCACGTCGAAGCGGAAGCTTGGCGCCAGTTCCAGCAGCCAGCCCTGGGCGCGCAGGGCCGGCAGGCCGGCGCGGCCGAATTCGAGCCAGGCTTCGCTGTCGGGCAACTCCAGCGCCCCCACAAAACGGTTCAGCGCGGGCGCGCTGCTGGGCCGAAAGCCAAAGCCTTCCAGCGTGGCATGGGCCAGCGTCTCGGCGCCGCCGTCGCGCTCGATCTGCTCGCTGCCGCTTGGGCTCGTGCGTATCAGCAGCTGGCTGGGGTCGGCCGAGGCCCGCTTGCCGTCGTAATCGAAGGCCAGCACGGCGTAATCGTGCCAGGCCGATGCGCGTCCGCCGTGGGTGGCGCGCTCCATGCTTCCCAGCAAAAGATAGGGAGTGGGCCGGATATCGCGGCGCAGCGTCATCCCGATCACGGGTGGCGGCGGAATCAGGTGCTCCAGTCGCAGGGCTTGCATTTCAGTACCAAGACGCGCCGCCTGGGCCGCCTCGACCTTGGGCGCCTGCCGGACCAGGTCCAACAGGGCCGCCGTGGGCAAGCCGCGCAGCGCCGCCGGCAAGTCGAGTTCGCCCACCTCGTCGTCATGCAGGTACATCGGAGGATCGGTCGGCAGGATGGTGTCGATGGGGCCGCCCTCGCCTTCCCAGGCCAGGCTGATGATGCCGTTCGTGTTGCGCCAGGCTGGCGCGGCGGCGCGCCGCGCACCGCGTGTCAGTTGCCGCATCTTGCCCTTGAGGTCCTTGCGCGAGCCGGCCCGCAGCAGCAGGCCCTGATCCAGCAATTGCACGAGCAACTGCGCACCGAGCGCGCCGCGTGGCTGGGCCACCGCGCCGTAGGCATCGGCGTCGGCCCGCAAGGCGAGGAACAAGCGGATCAATTCGCCCTGCGCGCCGCCACTGGCCGCTTCGGCGACCAGCTCGTAGCCATGCGTGATCGCGCTGGCGCTGGCGTAGCCGCCGCCCGAGCGCGGACGCGAACGGCAGAGCGCCAGTTCCAAGCCGCTATTTTGCTTGGATGGAACGAAAACGAAGATCAATTGCGACGGCGGCTTGCCCGCATCGGCGACATCGGCCGCAGCGGCCGCCCGTGCAAGCCGGTCGAGCCAGGCGGTGCTGGCATACGGCAACGCCGGCGCGGACGGTGCTTGCGCATCCTGGCGCCGCAAATACGCCAGCAGGACGGCGACCACGTGCTTGCAGTTGTATTCCATTGGACAGCTGCAACTGCCATCGATCATCAGCCCGCCATCCTCGCTCATCTCGATCGTTTGCTCGTAGACCCGGCGGCCGCTGCCGCCGACCGTGCCCACGATGTCCTTGCCGTCGACGCCGCAGGAATACACTTTGCCGCGCCGGAAGTAATCGCTGCCGCGCGCGTAGGTCGCCTCATCGGTATTTTCTTGAATGTCGTCGTCGTCGAAAGCAGGCAGATACATGGCAGGTAAGGGTTCGGAAAGTTAGGCGCTATTATCGCAGGGTACGCACCGCTCCCGCTATAAGACTTGCGCGCGATGCGATGGTTCCCGGCGCCGGACACGCCAGCGGCGCACCCGGCCTGCCGGATTTCTTTTTAGTGCTACACTAGACGACCGGTCTAATTCAACTCGAACGAATTAGCGCTGTTTGCTATCCAACCTTCCCGCTCCAGGAGAACGTATGTACGACCATTTATTATCGCCCGTCAAGGCTGGCGCACTCACCCTGTCCAGCCGTGTCGTCATGGCGCCGCTGACGCGCTCGCGCGCAGGCCAGCCGGGCGATGTCCCGACCGATTTGAATGCCGAATACTATGCCCAGCGCGCAGGCGCCGGCCTGATCGTCTCCGAAGCCACCCAAGTCTCGCAGCAAGGCCAGGGCTATGCCTGGACGCCCGGCATCTACAGTGACGAGCAGGAAGCCGGCTGGGAAAAAGTCACCGCTGCCGTGCATGCGCGGGGCGGCCGGATCGCGGCGCAACTCTGGCACGTGGGCCGCATATCGCATCCGCTGTTGCAGGCCGGCGGGGCCGACCCGGTCGCGCCCTCGGCGTTGATTGCGGCCACCAGCAAATGCTTCGTCGTGCAAGCCGACGGCACCCCCGCCAACGTGCCGACCGGCGCCCCGCGCGCCCTGGCCACCGACGAACTGCCTGGCATCATCGCGCAATACCGCCAGGCTACCGCCCGGGCCCGGCGCGCCGGTTTCGACATGGTCGAGGTCCACGCGGCGAATGGCTATCTGCTGCAACAGTTCCTGTCCACCAACACCAATCAGCGCACCGATGCCTACGGCGGCTCGCTTGAAAACCGCGCGCGCCTGGCGCTCGAAGCGGTCGACGCGGCCATCGCCGACATCGGCGCCGGGCGCGTCGGGGTGCGCCTGTCGCCGCATTTCGTCGGCCACGACATCGCCGACCAGGAAGCCGAAGCAAGCGCCCTGTACCTGGCCGCCGAATTGCAGCGCCGCGGCATCGCTTACCTGCACATCGCCGAACCGGACTGGGCCGGCGGCGAGGAACTGAGCGATGCGTTCCGGCGCCAGATCCGCGCCGCGTTCGGCGGCCTGCTCATTTTCTGCGGCGGCTACACGGCCGCCGAGGGCGACGCGCTGATCGCCAGCGGGGTTGCCGACGCCATCGCTTTCGGACGGCCGTACCTGGCCAACCCGGACCTGGTCGAGCGCTTCCGCGCCGGCGCCGCACTCAACGCACCGGACCAGTCGACCTTCTACGGCGGCGGCGCGCACGGTTATACCGACTATCCGACCCTCGCCCAGGCCGCCTGAATGATGGTGCAAGCCATCGCCGCCCGCTGACCAACAAAAACGCCACCCGAGGGTGGCGTTTTCAGTTGCGGCGACAGGACATCGTTCTGTCCAGCCCGGCTTCATGGCCAGGCCTTGCTGTATCAGTTAAAGATGAAATACAGAACCACCAGTACGACGGTCGGAATTCCCAGCATCCAGCCAATGACATATTTACCCATGATCGTGCTCCTGTAGAAGTTGTGCGGTGTCGATGTAGACAGAATGCCTTCTAAAAGCGATCTCGTCCGTACGTTAGGTCACGCAAGGAGCAGATGGCGCGCCGCCGGCGTCACTTTGCGGCCGGCCTTGCCGCGTCGAGGAAAAATCCGCGCCAGAAGAACACCGCCACCACCACCGTCAGTTTCCGATATAGTTTCCATCTCATCAATCTTGCGCCGCCGTCCCTCGCCCTCGAAAAAGCACACAGCCATGACACGACTCACAACGCCACGCACAGCCGCCCTCGCCGCCCTCTTTCTTCCCGTCCTCGCGCTGGCCAACGACGGCATTGCCGGCGTCAGCGCCGGCGGCATCGTGTTCCGCAAGACCGACGCCATTGCCATGAAAAAGGAAGTGCTCAACGTTAGCCGCAGCCTGATCAGCGTGGACTACGAATTCGTCAATGAATCGTCGAGTGATTTGGAAGAAACAATCGTGTTCCCGCTGCCCGCCTATCAGGCCATGAAGCAAGACAGCGACACGTATTACGGCCAGCCGGCGGAGTTTTCGATCAAGGTCGATGGCAAGGCGGTCGGCTTCAGCACCCGCGTGATTGCCTTGCACGCAAAAGAAGACATCACTGCCCAGCTCAAAAAGCTCGGCCTGAGCGACGCCCAGATTGCCTTCAACAGCAGTTTCGCATCAAAAACCAAGGTAGCGCCGCTGACGGCGAAACAGCGCCAGCAACTGAGCAGCCTCAATCTGCTCGAGCAGGGCGCCGACGGCGACACCGGGCCGGTCTGGGAGGTGCAGGTGAATTACATCTGGAAGCAGGTGTTCCCGGCCGGGAAAGTAGTGCGCGTGCATCATGCGTACCGGCCGTTCGTGTCCGGCGGCCCCGGCGAATGGGGCATGAATGCGGAGGTCGCAAAAACCTACTGCGCCGACAAGGAGTTCCTCAGCACCTGGAAGAAACTGGCGGCGCGCACCCCGGACCGCCTGGTGCCGGCCGAGCATGTGTCGTACATCCTCAAGACCGGCAATACCTGGAAGCGCGGCATCGACGACTTTACGCTCAATGTGATCAAGCGCCATCCGGCGGAGATCGTCAGCCTGTGCTTCCCCGGCACGTTCAGAAAGATCGACGCCAACACCTTCCAGGTGCGCCTGTCGAATTTCCAGCCGGCCGACGATCTGCAGGTCTACTTCGGCAACATCGACGCTGCATCGGAGAGCAGCGGCGTGATGCCGGTGCTGGCCAAATGAGCGGCTGGCCGGCGCCGGCTTACGATTCGATCGACGCCCAGGGCCACGGCGAGGCCACATTGCGCAAGGCGGCCTTGATCGATACATGCATGTGATGCGTGTGACCGTTTTTGCCATGATACGGCTTCCACTGGCCATCGCTGACATTGCAAATCTGCCGGTTCCAGATCACATAGGTGGTGCGCGTATCGAGCAGCGCGAGCTTGGCGAACAAATTGCAATCGACGCCATTGTCCGGATCATGGGTCAGGTCGAACGCATTGCCGTCGTTATGGTCGCTCTTCCTGGCCTGGTGCGCGGAGTCGCCCATCAGGCCGTCCGAGATGCGGCTGCGCTTCGGGCACAGTGAGGTTGCGTCAGTTAGTGCTCGCTTGCATGCTAATGATGGCTGGGCCATACGTTATCCTTTTTTCGACTGGTTGGGGGGCATAAGGGATTTCAAACAGGGCAGTTCCGGGCCGTCGGCAATCGCCCGCGCCTCGGTGTTGGCGTTGGCGGAGCCGGCGCCGATGGTTTTCACCACGCACGCTTCGGTCTTGCGGACCTGCGCCACGGCCAGCAGGGGCACGCGCTTCGGATGCTCGGGATCGGATTGATCGGTGCCGTTGACGCGGACGATCAAGGCGACCGGAACAATCTTGCCGTCAATTTTGGCCACGCGCCATTCCGCTTTTTTCCCCAGCGAGGAAAACCCGGGCGTGACCACGGTCCAGTAATCGAGCTCGAAAACGTGTTTTTCCGGGCTGACGAGATTGACCGAGCTGCGATCGTCGTCGTCGAGCACTTGCAGCGCGAACTTGCCGGCACCCGGACAGGTCAAGGTGTAAGCGCCGGTGGTTTTGTCATCGATGACTTTCTTGCACGACTTGCCCTCCAGGTTGCTGTACACGCTTTCCATGCCGGTCCGGGCAGACACCCCGGCACTGGCGCACAGCGCCATGGCAAAAATCAGACCCATCGGGCGAATAGTCATACATGTCCTTTGATTGAGCGCTTGCAGGCCAAGCCGTACCGCCCCGTTTGGCGGAAACGACAAGTTGGCAGATTTAGTATTAATAATATTATCATGCAATATGCGTAGACATAAAGATGCTTTCTGAAACAAGAGAAAATTGACGCGTGCAGGTCACAGGCAAGCGCGCCTGAAAAAGAAAATGGCCGGCACGCGCTAACACGCGGGCCGGCCATCGGCAGGATCACCCCTGGCGGGGCGTCAGGCGCTTACGATTCGATCGACGCCCAGGGCCACGGCGCGGCGACATCGCGCAACTCGGTCTTGACCGACACATGCATGTGCTCATCGTGCGGAACCCCGAGAAACGGTTTCCAGCGGCCTTCCCTGACAATGAAAATCCGCCTGTTCCAGATCACATTCTTGGTGCGGTGGTCGAGCAGCGCGAGTTTGGCAAAAAAGTTGCAATCGACGCCGTTGTCGGGATCATGGGTCAGGTCGAACGCATTGCCATCGTTATGGTCGCTCTTCCTGGCCATGTGCGCGGCGTCGCCCAGGATGCCGTCTTTGCCACGCTTGCGTTTTGGGCACAGTTTGGTTGCGTCATCCAATGCCGGCTGGCACGCCAATGATTTTAGACCCATAAATTATCCTTTTTTTAACGGTTGAGGGCGACCGACGGCTTTCAGACAAGGCAGTGCCGGACCGTCGGCAATGACCCTGGCCTGGGCGTTGGCGGCAGCCGAGCCGGCGCTGAGCGTTTTCACCACGCATGCTTCAGTCTCGCGGATCTGCGCCACGGCCAGCAATGGCACGCGCTTGGGACGCCCCAAATCGGTTTGGTCGGTGCCGTTCACGTTCACAATCAAAGCGACCGGGACAATCTTGCCGTTGCGCCTGGTGACCCGCCATTCCGCTTTTTTGCCCAGCCAGGCAAATCCTTCGGTGACCACTTTCTCGTACTGCAACTCGAACACTTTCTTTTCTGGGCTGACGATATTGACCGTGCTGCGGCCATCGTCGGTGAGCACCTGGAGCGTGAACTTGCCGACAGCAGGGCAGTTCAGGATATGCGCGTCGGTAGTTTCTTCAAGGACCGTTTTTTTACACGAGCGCCCCTCAAGGTTGGAGTACATGCTCTCCATGCCGGTGCGGGCGGATGCCACGCTACTGGCGGCGAGCGTCACGGCAAAAATCAGGCCCATCGGGCGAATCGTCATACAGATCCTTTTAAGTGAACGCTTGCAGGGCACAGCGATATCTTCCGTGCTGGCAAAATTGTCAAGCTAGCATATTTAATATTGCTAATTTTACCATGCCACGCTTCGCAAGGATGCGTGCCAATAACAGGCGGCTCCGAAAACGACCATGGCCGGCACGCGCGCAACGCCGGCCGGCCATCGAGAGAATCACGCCGTGATGATGCTGTTTACGCCAGCTTGAAAATGCTCACCGAGCGTTCCAGTTCGGCCGCCATCTCCTAGGTCGCCCTGGGCCAGCCGTTCGGCGGCTTGGGTCGCCAGTCCCAGCGGGGTCGATACGATGTGGCGCACGATGAAAAACAGCGCCGCCGCAAATCCCAGCAGCGCCACGCCGCCGACCACGAACAGGGTCAGGCGCAGGCTGCTCACTTCCTGCGTCACCTCGTCGGCAAAGGCCACGCCGACGATGGTCCAGTCCCAGTCCTTGTTGGTGCGGTAGACCAAAATGCGCTCGCGCACGGCATCGCCCTTGGCGCCGGCCGGCACCACATGCATCATGCCCTTGCCGCTGCGCAGGATGGCGTCGATGAAGGCGCGCCCGCCGGTATCGCGCTGCCCCAGCGCCCTGCGGCCTTCCTGGTCGGGGTGGACCACGTATTCGCCGAGCTTGTCGCCCTCTTTCGCATTCAACACAAAGAAGTAACCGGACTGGCCCACCTTGAGCGACTTGATCAGGCTTTTCAGCGCATCGATATCGTTCGAAATGTCGACGCCCACATACAAGATGCCGATCACCTTGCCCGTCGCGTCGAGCACCGGCACGTATTCGGTCACGTGCGGTTTGCCGAACAAGACCGCCATGCCGCGATAGGCCTGGCCCTGCATGATCTTCGCGAACGCCAGATGGGCCTTGCCGAGATTGGTGCCGACCGCGCGCGCCATCGGCCTTCTTGACCGAGGTGGCCACGCGCACGAAGTCGTCGCCATGGCGGATGAAGATGGTCGCATTCCCGCCCGTCATCTCTGAAAAGCGGTCCACGGCCGAAAAATTGAGGTTCAGGTCGACGCCATCGTGCTGCATCACCGGCACCATCAGCGCGCCGGTCTGCACGCTGCGCGCGCTGTCGACCGAGAACTTAGACGCTGATGTTTCCAACCAACAATTAGATCAGGAGTTCTACGTAGGCGCTGCGACAACATTTTCACGCATGCCATAACAACGGCGGCGCGATACGGAAAAATGCCGAGTTGTAAGCAGATAGCGCAAGTTGTAAGCGCGTGTAAAGGCCGTCAACTCATCGGTTGCGCTCAGCGTTTTCAGCTCAGTGACACGGCAACTGTGTACCGAACCTCAAACCAGAAAAAGGACTGACCATGAAAAAAGTAATCGCTACCCTGACCGCCGGACTGTTCGCCAGCGCTGCGTTTGCACAAGCTCCCACGCCGGCCCCGGCGCCAGCAGCACCGGTAGCGAAGGCCGAAGTCAAGGTTGAAACCAAAGCCGACGTCAAAGCACCAGGCACGGACATCAAGGCCGCCGCGCCAGCCGCCAAGCCAGCGCCCCAGGCAAGCAAGTAAGCAAGTAAGCAAGTAAGCAAGCCTCACCATACATAACAATATAAACCGTTTATATCCATTCCAAGGAAACCACATCATGAAAAAAACTATCGCTACCCTGATTACCGGCCTGTTCGCAACCGCAGCTTTCGCCCAGGCTCCAGCGCCTGCCGCGGCGCCGGCACCGGCGGCGAAAACCGAAGCGCATGTGGTCAAGACCGACACCAAAGAAACCACCGTCGTCAAGACCGACACCAAGGATGCCCACGGCGCCAAGGATTCGCACTCGGTCAAGACCGAAGTCAAGGAAACCAAGTCGGCTGCGGGCATGAAAGAAGAAGTCACCACCAAGACCGAAGTGAAGACCGAGAAAAAGACCAAACACGCCAAGCACGCCAAGTCGGCCAAGGCGACCAAGGAAGCCACGCCGGCGACAAGCGGCGTCGCGGCACCGGTGGTCACGGCAGCGGCAACGCCGGCGACACCGGCAACACCAGCGGCGCCAGCGACCAAGTAATATCGCGCAGCTCCCCGAAAAACGCCAACCCATGCGGGTTGGCGTTTTTTTCGTTCCGGGCTGGCGCAAATTGACCGTATTTTGTCATTTACGCCAAGCCTGCGGTCTCATAAGATCGTCTCAGTCTCCGGATGCGCTAAGCAATCCGGGCCAGAACCTCATCTTCATGACTGACCGGAGTCCGACCCATGACTGCATTCCCGCCGCTGGCGCTCATCGCACTTGCCGCCCTCTCTTTCAGCGGCCCCTCGTTCGCGCAGGACGGCCCGGCCGTCGCCGCGCCGGGCGCCACCACCACAATCGGGAGCGCCGAAAAAATCGCCCCTTACGCGCCGCGCTTCGGCCGCGCCAGGCCGGTGATCGCGGTGGTGGGCGAAAACGCCGGCACCGTGATGTCCGACTATGTGCTGCCCTACGGCGTGCTGGCCCAGTCGGGCGTGGCCGAGGTGGTCGGCGTGGCCACCGGGGCCGGCCCGCTGCTGCTGCCGCCCTTGAAAATACGGCCCGGCGCCAGCGTCGCCGAATTCGACCAGCGCTATCCCGATGGCGCCGACTACGTCATCATCCCCGCCGTCAAGCACGCCGATGACCCGGCCTTGCTGGCGTGGATCGGCGCGCAGGCGGCCAGGGGCGCGACCATGGTCGGCATTTGCAATGGCTCGATCGTGCTGGCCCACGCCGGCCTGACGCGCGGCCACCGCGCCACCGGGCATTGGAGCACCCACGCGGCGCGCATCAAGCAGTTCCCCGGGACGACCTGGCTGAAAAACACGCGCTATGTCGCCGACGGCAAGATGGTGACCAGCGCCGGCATCAGCGCGGCGCTACCGACCTCGCTGGCGCTGGTCGAAGCGATCGGCGGCACCGAACGCGCGCAGGCCCTGGCCGCCCGGCTCGGCGTAGCCGACTGGAGCGCCACGCACGACAGCGACGCCTTCCGCCTCACCTTCGGCGACCGCGTCAGCGCCGTGACCGCGTATTTCTTGCGTCCCAGCGACGATATCGGCATCGAGGTCGCCGACGGCGTCGATGAACTGGCGCTCGCCCTGAGCGCCGACGCCTACACCGCCACCCTGCGCGCCCGCGTCCATGCGCTGGCGCACAGCGGCGCGCAGGTCACAACGCGCAACGGCTTGCTGCTCATGACCGAGCCGATTGGCGGACAAGCCAGGCCGATGGACTGGACCCTGCCCGCCTTCGATGCCACGCCGTCCGCCCAGGTGCTGGACAAGGCCCTGACCGACATCACCACCCGCTACGGCGCGGCGGCCGCCCGCTTAGTGGTGCTGGAAACCGAATACCCGTGGCAGCGGCGATAATGCGGGTCCGGATCAACTAACATCACACGCATGCTCGTTTCCCCACCGCGCCGCATCGTCTTCCTGGCCTACGACGACATGAACCTGCTCGACCTGGCCGGGCCGCTGCAGGCGTTTGCCACGGCGGACCGCTTGAGCCAGGCCGCCGGCGCGCCGGCCTTGTACCAGACCGTCATCGCGTCGATTGGCGGCGGCAGCGTCATGTCCAGCGCCGGGCTGGCGGTCGACACGCAGTCCGTCGCCACGCTCGATGCCGCCGGCATCGATACGCTGATCGTCGCCGGCGGCTGCAAGGGAGAAGAATTTACCGTCAGCCCTCGGCTGGCCGGCTGGATCGCAGAAAACGCGGGCGGCGTGCGCAGGCTTTGCTCGGTGTGCAGCGGGGCCTTCGTGCTGGCCGCCGCCGGCCAATTGCAAGGGCGCCGCGTGGCGACCCACTGGGCCTGGGTCGAGCGCTTGCGCCAGCGCCACCCGGATGTGGACGTCGATGCCGACGCCCTGTTCATCCATGATCGCGGCGTCTGGACCTCGGCTGGGGTCACGGCCGGCATCGACATGAGCCTGGCGCTGATCGAAGCCGACTACGGCCACCAGATCGCCATCCAGACCGCGCGCCAGCTGGTCATGTTCATCAAGCGCGCCGGCGGACAATCGCAGTTCAGCGTGCCGCTGGCGGCGCAGGCGCGCGACGACGGCAATTTTGCGGCTTTACATGCGTGGATCGCCGCCCATATCGATGAAGACCTGAGCGTGGCGCGCCTGGCCGGGATGGCCAATATGTCGCTGCGCACCTTCGTGCGCGTGTATGCCGCCACTGTGGGCCGTACCCCGGCCAAGACGGTCGAGGCGATCCGCATGGAAGCGGCGTGCCGGGCGCTCGAATCGAGCACCCTGCCCTTGAAAGCCATCTGCAAAAAAATTGGCTATGCCGAAGAACAAACGCTGCGCCGTGTCTTCCTGCGCAATTTCGGCGTCAATCCGCTGCAGTACCGCGCGCGCTTCTCGCAGCGCGCGCCGTTGTGAGTGGCCGGCTGGCTTACCACATCAAGTCGTCGGGGATCTGGAACGCCGCGTACGGATCGTCCGCATCGACCTCGGTGCTCGCTTTGTTCACGCGCACCACGATCGACGCATCGCGCTCGGCGATCTTGTCGGCGATCACGCGCGGCACCAGTTCGGTCGAATCGCCCTGGCGGATGATCACCAGCCGCCCGGCCACCAGGTGCGCCTGCACTGCCGCCGACACGTAAAAACGCTCGATCTTGTTATTGTGGGTGAAGTTGTAGGCGATATCGCCATTGCCCTTGCTCTGGCGGTTCTTCTGCACCATCTGGGCGATCTGCGCCACGATCGCTTTTTCGTTGGCGGCCGCGTCGCGCTGGGCATTGAGTTCGCGCGCCCGCTCGGCGTTCTTGCGCTGGGTTTCCAGTGCGGCCAGGCGGGCCTCGTCGACGCTCTGCGTACCGGTGCGACGCTCGACCTTCTTCTGCTTGGTCTTTTCCTGGTTGGCCTGTTTGGCCTTGTTTTTGTCGACCAGGCCGGCTTTCAAAAACTGCTCTTGCAACGAGGCCATATGCACTACTCCGTAAATGAGGTTCGCCGGCCCGCGCAAGGGCGCCAGCCGGTGGAAAGTCGATAGCATAGCAAAAATGCGGCCGCTGTTAGAATCCCCGCATGACATTCTTCGCTCCACACTGCCGTTCCACCCATAAGCCGCTGCGCTGGCTTCTCGCCAGCCTGGCCCTGGCCACGCTGCCGGCCGGCGCCCAGCAACGCACCACGCTCATCGAACTGATCAACGCCTACCGCGCCGTCCCGCACACCTGCCACGGCGCCACGCTGGGACCGGTGGCGCCATTGCTGGCGCATCCGGCCTTGTCCAGCGTCCAGGTGGCGTCCGGCACCCTGCTGGCGCCGGCGATCGAGCGCGCCGGCTATCCGGTGGCCCAGGCCGACGCGATTTACGTGGCGGGGGTGTCCGATCCGGTGCGGGTCATGGCCAGCATCGAACGCAGCTACTGCAAGACACTGTTAAACGCCCGCTTTGCGCACGTGGGCGCGCGCCGCACCGGCGACAGCTGGCTGATCGTGCTGGCCGAGCCGGCCCCGCCCTCGGCCGCCTCGCGCCTGCCGCCTTCGCGCGAAGCCGGGCTGCGCATCCTGGAGGCGGCCAACCGGGCCCGCGCCAGCGCCCGCAACTGCGGCGCGCAAGCGTTCGAGGAGGCGCCACCGCTGGTGTGGAACGAGGAACTGGCCGCCGCGGCGCTGGGCCACAGCGCCGACATGGCCGCCAGGCGCTATTTCAGCCATACCGGAAAAGATGGCCGCATGGTCGGCGAACGCGCGCTGGCGGCCGGCTACCAGTGGCGCCGCGTCGGCGAAAACATCGCGGTCGGGCAGGATTCGCCCGACGAGGTGGTCGCCGGATGGCTCGACAGCCCCGGCCACTGCGCCAACCTGATGGACCCGCAATTGAGCGACATGGGCGCCGCTTACGCCATCCACCATGCCGGCGCGAGTGCGCGGGTGTACTGGACCCAGGTGCTGGCCGACCCCGTCACGCCGCTCAACCCGGCCAAGTAAGCTGCTGGCCGCCAAGCGGCTGTTGCAATGCACAATAAATACACACGCACAAGATCTTAACCGCAACTTTTTCTCAAAATAAATAAATAGTTACCTGTAGAATTAGTTGGCTTCCCCGTAAAATTCCGGCTGGATATTTTTACAACAAAGGTCCTGTCGCTCAGGACCAATGACGGAACGGAAAACGGAAATGCTATCAAGGATTGTGATCGCCGGCGCCGTGGCGCTGTGTTTTAGTGCCTGCACCATGCCACCGACACGGGTCGCGCTCGACCCCGCGGCGAAAGAATTGACCCAGGTGCCGGTGACGAGCCTGCTGCCCCAGGACGAAATCATCGTGCGCGCCGAAGCGTTCGGCGCCGGCGCCGCCCTCGGTGGCGGCCTGATCGGCGCATTCATCGACTCGAAAGTGGCCGAATCGCGCCAGAACACCATTCATGGCACCTTGGCCCCGTTCTACGCCTCGGTCGACGACTACGATTTCCGCTCGCACTATCTGCAGGCGCTGGCCGCCAACCTGGCCAGCGGCACGCCGCTCAAGTTCGGCGCTGTCGAAACCCAGCCGATGCCGTCGACCATGCAGCAGATCACCGACCGCGTCAACGCGGTCGGCGCCGGCAAAGGCCTGATGGTCATCCAGACCAGCTACACCTTCTCGCCCGACTTCAAGCAGCTGAGCGTGCGCTCGGTGGCCACCCTGTCGCGCCCGAACGTGGAACAGAAGTCCTTCCTCAATACCTATGTCTTCCTTTCCAGCCCGCTGGGCGCGGGCGGCACGGACTCGCTCAAGGCATGGGGCGAGAACAAGGGCGCGGCCTACCGCAGCGCGTCCAAGGACGCCATCGACAACATCATGCTGATGATGAAACTCGACCTGATGGCCGGCCCGGCCGACGCCGCCGATCTGCCGAAAGGGACCATTCCGATGATCCAGGGTGTCAGTGTGGCCCAGCAGAACGCACCCGTGCTCGCATCCGGCAACGGCCGCGCCGTCCTCCGTGCGCTCAACGGCCACCTGTATTCCATCGCCCAATAAGAAGCGGAACCGACCATGATGAAACCATCGATCCACCTGTTTGCCCCCTTGTTGTCGTGCCTGCTGGCAGTGAGCGCCGGCGCGGCCGAAACCAAGGTAGCGCTCAATTATGAAGCGGCCAGCAGCGACGTTGTCGCCAAGCCGGTCGCGGGCGCCTGCGCCATCAATATCGTCAGCATCAGCGACCAGCGCCCGACCAAAGACGGTATCGGCGCCGACATGCCGGTACCGACCGACAGCCCGGAACCGTTTATCAGCGCCAGCCTCGATGCGCTGAAAGAATACGGTTTCACCGTTTCGCACAGCAAAACCGCCGTGCCGCAGGCCGTCAACCTCGATGTGCGCCTCATCCGCGCCTACACTTGGTTCGGCCACATGCGCATCAACGCCATGGTGGCGCTGGACGTGACGGCGCAAGGCGCGGCGCAGGAAAAATTCCGCGCCACCGGCAGCAAGGCGAATATGTGGGGCGCCCAGTCGGAGCACGTCACCGCCCTGAACTATGCCACCAACACCATGCTCGCCAGCATGGCGCCGGCCCTGGCGGCCCACTGCGGCAAAGCCGGGATCGCGGCGCGCTGAGGAACGCCGCTGTCGCCATCACGCCACCTTCGGGTGGCGTTTTTTTGGGCCAATCGCGTGTTTATGCAAGTAGCGTATATTGCTTGCTTGACCATACCGACATCAACGGGCCCGCGGCCCCTGGGAGAGAACATGCACCGTACCGGCCTTGCGCACACCCTGCTTCTCCTGCTGGCCGCCAGCGCACCGGCATGGGCTGAACCGCCCCCGCCGACCGGGACCAAGGTCGCGCCGCTGCCGCCGGGCTTTACCAAAAGCGTACTGGCGAGCGGCTTCGCCAATCCCCACAATATGGTGCTGGGACCGGATGGCCAGCTGTGGCTGACCGAGCAGACCGGCAAGCGCGTGCTGCGCGTCGATCCGGCCAGCGGCCAGAAAACCGTGATCGCCACCATCGACGAGGTGGTCTCTTCCGACAAGGCGCAAGACGGCTTGCTCGGCCTGGCGCTGCATCCGGACCTGCTCAGGAAACGCGGGCGCGATTATGTGTACGTGTCGTTTTCGTACGCCAGCGGCGACGGCGGCGCTTTTCCCAACCGTACCGCGATCCGCCGCTATACCTACGATGCGAAGACCCAAAAACTCGGCGCGCCGAAGGATGTCATCAAAGGCTTGCCGTCCTCGCACGACCACCAGTCGGCGCGCCTGCTGTTCGGCCCCGACCAGAAGCTGTACTACGCGATCGGCGACCAGGGCGCCAACCAGATGACCTATCTGTGCGTGCCGAACCAGGCGCAGGTGCTGCCGAGCGCCGCCGAGGTGCGCGCCGCCGACTGGAGCGCCTATCGCGGCAAGATCCTGCGCCTGAACCAGGACGGCTCCATCCCGCTTGATAACCCGGTCATCCACGGCGTGAAAAGCCATGTCTACGCCTGGGGCATCCGCAATACCCAGGGCATGGTGTTCAGCCCCGCCGGCCAGCTGTTCGCCACCGAACAGGGACCGAATACCGACGACGAACTCAATCTGATCCTGGCCGGGCGCAATTACGGCTGGCCGAACGTGGCCGGCTACAAGGATAACGCCGCCTACGCCTACGCCAATTATTCCAAGGCCGAAGGCGGCTGCGAGGGCGTGAAAGACCCGGCTTTGAACGGCGCCGGCGTGCCGCCGGGGGTGCCGGTGCAGAAGGAATCGGCATGGTCCGATCCCGATTTTGTGGAACCTTTGAGAACCTTCTACACGGTCGACAACAGCTTCAGTTTCAAGGACCCGGTGTGCGCCGAGAACAGCCTGTATTACATTTGCTGGCCCACGGTCGCGCCGTCCTCGGTCGCCTATTACAAGGGCGGCAAGGCCGGCGTGCCGGGATGGGAGAATTCGCTGCTGATCGGCAGCCTGAAACGCGGCGCCATCTACCGCGTGCGGCTCGATCCGACAGCTCACTTGCCGCTCGGTGACGCCGAGCCGCTGTTTCGCTCGGTGAACCGGTATCGCGATGTGGTGGTCAGCGCCGATGGCGCCACCATTTACGTGGCCACCGATGTCGAAGGCTCGCTCGGCACCGGCGAGAACGGTGCGCCGGCCACCAGGCTGGACAATCCGGGCGCGATCCTGGTCTTCAAATACAGCGGCGCCAGGTAAGCAGCGCCGCCGTATCCGGGGCCGTGCGCTGTCACCAGCGCGCCGGCCGGCCCTGGTCGCCGGCGCGATAGTCGCACACCCCTTGCGGGAAGATCCGCTCCAGCCACTGCCTGTCGTCCGCGTTGAAGCGGGCCGCGTCCGGATAAGTGCCATCGCCCATTGCGGCGGCCACCGGTTTGAGCTTGCATTTGAAGATATCGCCCTTGATCGAGTCGCCGGCCACCATGCGCGGGCTGGCAAAGATCGGAAAAGCCGCGCTGCAGGCGCCCTTGGGCTGCTGGTTCAACACCCCATCCCAGCTTGACGGTCCGCTGGCGATTACCGCACCGCTGGCATCGAAACACTGGTCGGTAAAGCCGGCGGGCGCTGCGCCTTCGCTCAGGTAACGGTCCAGCACCGCCAGCGCATCGAGGGCGCGCGCACTCTGGTCGGCTTTCTCGGCCGCGAACCAGATCACCTGGTTCTTGGCCGCCGTGCGGTTGGCGTCCAGCAGGCGCGCGCGCACCGAAAACGCCTGGCGCGCATTGTGCATATTGAGCGACGGCTCCAGGTACGGGCGCACGTCGATCATGGGAATATCCAGGCGCTGCCCGGTGAACACGTGGCCCGATGCATAGGCCGCGTGCATGGCCGCCATGTCGCCCGCGCGCCGTGGCGACGGCACGCCGCCCGGATCGCGGCAGCTTGCGCTGCGCTGCATGTTGCGCGCGTCGAAAGGATCGGCGGCCGACTCCCACATGACAAATTGCGACGGCTCCTTCCAGCTGCCCACGCAGGCATTGATGCGCAGGAATTCATCCTTGCCGATCTGTCCCTGCGCCAGCGCGCCAAGGCCGTACTGCACGCCGACGTTATCGACCGCGCTCGGGGCATGGCCGTCGCCATCGGTGCCATAGATATTGGCCAGGTCATTCCAGTGCGTCCATTTGACCTTGGCGAAGACGTCGGCCGGATAGCCGTAATTTTGTGCTACCAGCTCGTAGCGCGGATCTTTGAAGACGGGATTGAGCACGGTGGGCACCGCGCCCTGCCAGCCGTTGATGCATTCGGTCGATCCGGGTTTGCCGGTGACCGGGTTGCCGGCCGTGTCGCTGGCGTTCGAGCCTTCGATCAGGGCGCGCCGGCTCCAGCTTGTCCAGGACGAGGCCGGATCGCGCGCCACCTCGTCGCTGAAATACTGCTCCAGCAGCGGACAGTCGGCCACCGGAATGGTTTGCGTGACCATGTCCGGATACGATTGCACCGGAATCCCGGCGTCCAGCAGTCCCGGCCGGTTTTGGGCGAACAGATACTGCTGCACCGCCCCGCCCGAGCCGCCGATCCCGATCGTGAAGGTGGGCACGCCGACCGCTTCGATAAAGCGCTCCTTGCTCATCATGGCGGTTTCTTCGGCCAGGCGCATGTTGTAATGCACGCCCGCTTCGTTACCGGACGAACTGAGCACCGCATAGCCCTGCGCCAGGATGCGCGAAATAATCTGGCGCTCGATGCCGCGCAGGCCATTGCTGAACCAGATCGCCGTGCCCTGCTGGTGGCCCAGGCCGACGCCGCCGCGCAGCCAGTAGACCAGCTTGCGGTTCCAGGACGCGCTGTCGAAGCCCGGCGCCGCACCCTGGCCCTGCGCCACCGGCGCCAGCATGGCGATGGTGTACACAAAACGGTTGATGGTGCCCGCTTCGACCCGCACCACATACGGCACGCTGGCGCCATGGAGCGTGACGGTTTTCAGGTCGGCCGGGGGCGTGGCGTAGCCAGTGGCGGCATCGAATGGCTTGAAGCCCTCGCCGTTAAAATAGAAGTAGTGGATCTGGGTCTTGATGGCGCACGACTTGCTGTGGCCGATCGGGCGCCCGCCAACCGTGTCAAACACCGGATGGCCGACCCCGTCCTGGTTATCGACCAGCGGCTGGCCCAGGCCCGACTCCTGGGTGCGGCACACGAAGGGCTGCTGCTGCGGGCCGCTGAAAACCGGACCGTTCAGCGGATGGTTGGTCAGCACCAGCGCGGCCGAAGCACCCCGGCCGCCATCGGCGGCGTAGCGCACCTCGAGCGTATTGGCGCCGTCGGCCAGGCCCGACACCACCCCTTCCATGCGCGTGCCGGCGGCCACCATCGGCGGATCGATCGGCCGGCCATTGAGCAGGAAGGTCATCTTCCCGGGCGCATCCGGGGCCGCGTTGACGGCAATGCGGGCGTCGCCGCCGGAGACTTCATGCGGCTTGCTCGACAACACGGTCAGCGACAGCTTCCTGTCCGGCGCTTGTACCGCGCCGCCGCAGCCGGCCAGTACGACGGGCACGAGCATGGCGGCGAGCGCGCAGGCGAACGATGGGTTCCAATGGGTCATGGCGATTGCCTCCGGAGTGATTGAACGGGACCGACCAGTCTTCAATCCTGCTCTGCGACGCCCGGACAGCATTGACGATAGTCAATTTCGTGAAGCATGGAGCGCGACATTATCGGGCCAGGCGCGTGTAGCCGAGCAGGCGCTTGGCGCCCGCTTCAAACACCGGATGGCCGATGCCTAGCAGCCTGTCGGACTTGGGATCGTCGGCTGCAAAAATACCTGGGACGGTCCATATTTCGCCGCTTTCTCGGCCAATAGCTCGCTATTGGCACTGCGAAATCGTCAAAATCTGGCCTCGCCCAGCTATTTTTTCGCTTCGACTCCCCAAGTCCGACAGGCTGCTAGCTGGTTATCCAAATGAAGGGCTGTTGCTGCGGGCCGCTGAACATGGGGCCGGTCACGGGATAGTTGGTCAGCACCAGCGCATCGGTCCTGACCCTGCCGCGCGGATCGGTCAGCGCCACTTCCAGCAGTTTGCGCCCGTTGACCAGGCCGCTGACGACGCCCTCGCTCCGCTTGCCGGCCGCCGCCATGGGCGGGTCGATGCGGCGGCCATTGAGCCGGAATGCCAGCCTGCCTTCCAATCCGGCCGGCGCGGCCACCTCGACGCGCGCGTCGCCGCCGGATACATAGTCCGGCTCGCCGGAAAGCACCCGCAGCGTGATGCCCGGCTCCGGGGACGGGATGGCGCCCGTGCATCCGGCCAGGGCGATAGCGGCAAGCGTTCCGGGCTTCAAGCATGTCCAATGGTTCATGGCAAAAGTCCTCCGGCGGAGTGTGCAACACAAAGTATTGTCAATCTTGCTCTGCCGTTTGCCGCCAGCATTGGCGACAGTCAGTCGGCCGGACATTGTTCCAACCCCTTGCGTACGCTAAAACAACACCTTGGCAAGTAGCGTCGGGAGCAGCTTTTCTACGCACGCCGCATGGCGCGCCAGTCGCCCGTAGAGGAAACGGCGCGCCGCCCCTGCGCGCGCCGCGCCGGCATGTCCTGGACGCTGCGGATTCTGTTTGCATGGGGCATTACTCAGAGTAGACTGGATCATCAACGCAAGCTGGGGAACACCGAAGCATGCCTGCCCGATTTCGCACCGCTGTTCATCAACCGACGCACCCGGCACACCCCGGCGCCGGCGCCCTTGTCCTGTCCACGCCGTCCCGTTCGCACTCCCTTTCCTCACGCCGCGACTGACCTTCAAAAGGAAGCCCCATGCCCGCACTCTCCGCATTTTTTCAGAACGTCAAACTCCCGGTGATTTCCGAAGTGGCCCACGCGCTCATCAAGACGCTGGACGATGAAGATGCCTCGGCCAAGGCGATCAGCGCCATCATCGCGCGCGATCCGTCGCTCACCGCCAAACTGATGCGCCTGGCCAACAGCGCCCGCTTCGGCGTCTCGCGCGGCGTCAATTCGCTCGACGACGCCATCGCCATGACCGGCATGGCGCACGTGCGCACCCTGGCGCTGGCAGCTTGCTTCGCCGAATCGTTTCCCGACCTGCCAGGGCTCGACAGCGATGAATTCTGGAAAAGCAGCATGGCTTGCGCCGGCTACGCCAAGTGGCTCTCGACGGGCCTCGGCAACGACGGCCAGGATGCCTGGCTGGCCGGGATGATGGTGCGCCTGGGCGAACTGCTGATTTACCAGGCCGAGCCGACCGCGTTCGCCGAAATCGAACAGCAGCCGCACTTGCCGGGCGGACGCTGGGAGCGCGAGCAGCGCTTGCTGGGGTTTTGCGAAGGGGAAATTACTGCCGAGTTGGGCCGGCGCTGGAACTTTCCGGTGCCGATCGTGCGCGCGCTGGAATGCTCATCGGACCCGATGGCGGCGCACCCGTTCAGCAAACTCGGCGCCATCATCCACCTGGCCAGCCTGCTGGCCGATACCCCGAGCGACGACCCGGAGATTCTCGATACGCTGCCGGCCGACATCGTCACCGCCCTGCAACTGAACGATGAGTGGATGAAGAAGAAGTTTCCTTCGCATAGTTCGTTTTCGGCGGCGCCGTAGCGGACGCCGTAAGCGCCGGCGCGGATTAATCCCCCGCCAGCGCCAACCCGCCCATGGCCGGATCGCTGATCGCATCCTTGCCCGTTTCCACGCGGCCGGCAAAGCGCCGCACGTAGCCGGGCAATTCGCTCACGCGCACGCTGAAGTCGTACCAGTTGCCGCAATCGCACAGCGGCCAGGCTTGCTCCGATATGGCGCCGGCCGCCACCGTCACATTCCACGCCGGCGCATCAAAGTAGGCGTTGGCCTTGAGCACAAAGGTGGCCGCCACCGCGCCATCGTTGCGCAACTTGGCCGAGACGGCGCCGTTGACGATGTCGTAGCACACCTGGATTTCCGGCTGCGGCCCCTGGCGCGACGCCGTGCCGCTGAAGTGACGGTGAAAACCGTTCGGCCCAAGCACCCACAGGTCGTACTTGCCCATCTGCTCGCCCAGCGCCCAGGCCCCGTTCAAGTCCTTGCCCGCTTCCACCGTGTAGCGTCGTGGCGGCTTGTTCAGCTGGTTCTGGTCGTACACATGGAACACCGCCGCCGCCGCGCCCGTGTTCGAGAACAGCAGTTCGACCTCGACCTTGTCGGGATGCACGCGCGCGCTCACGTGCAGCTCGTACGGCAAGGCGCGCGAGGGCCGCGTGCCGGCCACCTGGGTCGGCAGTTCGGGCAAGGCCGGCAGGTCCGGGGTCTTGGTGTCGCCCAGCGCGCGGGCGCGCGCGGCCAGCGCCTTGGTGTCCGGCAAGGCGGTCGCAAACGCGGCGCCGTCCGGGTTCTTGAAGTTGAAGGCACTCATCAGGTCGCCGCACACGGCGCGGCGCCACGGCGTAATGGTCGGTTCCATCACCCCGAAACGGGTTTCGATGAACCGAATCACCGAGGTGTGGTCGAACACTTGCGAATTGACCCAGCCGCCCTTGCTCCACGGCGAAATCACATACATCGGCACGCGCGGACCGAGCCCGTACGGGCGGTGCATGAGGGCCGCCGCTTCGCTCGTTTCGGTGGAAGCGATCTCATGATATTCGCCTACGGTGCTGACGGTCGAGGCGCCGGCCAGCAGCGCTTGCTTCGGGTCGCTGTTCCATTGCACATACGATGGCGCGGCAGGCGGCGGCACGTGGTCGAAAAAGCCGTCGTTTTCGTCGAACATCAGGAACAGCACGGTCTTGCTCCAGACCTCGGTGTTCGAGGTCAGCGCGTCCAGCACGGCCGCGGTGTACTCGGCGCCCTGCGCCGGGCTGGACGGGCCGGGATGTTCCGAACCTTCGGCCGTGGCGACAATGAACGACACCTGCGGCAGCTTGTTGCCCTGCACGTCGAGCTTGAGCTGGTCGAGGTCGCGCGTGCTCATGCCCCGTTCGCGCAACTGCGGATCGGACCCGGGCAGGTTGGCGAAGGCATCGCGGAAGCGCCGGAAGCCGGCCAGCGGATTGTCGGTAAAATTGTCGGCCATGTTCTGGTACACCTGCCAGCCGATGCCGGCCGCCTGCAAGCGTTCCGGATAGGTGAGCCAGGCGTAGCCGCCGGTCGGGTCGTGCTCGACGCTGTCGTAGCTGTTGCCGATCACCGGGCCATGACCCTGCTTGAGCGGGTCGTTGGCGCCGGTCCAGGCGTACACCCGGTTCGGGTTGGTGCCGCCCTGGAACGAGCAGTGGTAGGCGTCGCACATGGTAAACGCGTTGGCCAGCGCGAACTGGAAAGGAATATCGGCTTCCTTGTAGTAGCCCATCGAATGGTTTTGCTTGTGGGTCGGCCAGGTGTCCATGATGCCGTGGTTCCACGCGTACTGCGCGTTCGGCCAGCTGTGCGGCGTGCCCGACACCCGCATGGCATTGAAGCTTTGCTGGGTATTCAGATGGAAGGGCGCGATCACGCGCGGCGCCGCCGGCACGCTGTCGTTGAGCTGGTACCAGACCCGGTGCTTGCCCATTGCATTCGAGGCCGGCAGCGGAATCGGGAAGCGGTCGCCGAAACCGCGCACCCCTTTCAGGGTGCCGAAGTAATGGTCGAAGGAACGGTTTTCCTGCATCAGGATCACGATATGCTCGACATCCCGGATGGTGCCGGTGCGGTTGTTGGCCGCGACCGCAAGTGCCCGGCTGATCGCGGGCGGAAACATGGAAAGCGCGGCGGCGCTAGCGCCGACCTTGGCGGCCTGGCGCAAGAACGCGCGTCTGCTGGTGGGTGTCATCGTCATTTTTTGTCGGTTTTATCGGGTGGCGCGAGGTCCCCGCGAGGGAAAGCGGCGCTCACGGGGCACAACGCATGCTGGCTGACTTGGCGCTGCAGGCGCGCGACGGATCGGCCGCGCCGGGCGCGGGCGCCGGTTCTTGCGCGACCGGCGCCGCCGGCGCCGGGTCGTCGTTGCCGCAGGCGGCCAGGCTTGCGCCCATCAGCGCGGCAAACAGGAGGCGCGCGGCAAGGGGCGTGCAGCGGGGTGTTGGCGGGCAATACTGCATGGCTGTCTTTCTTGAAAAATCATCAGGGTCGTGACCTGTCTTACAGGCAAGAAAGATAATATTGCTCTAATGTTACGGCAGAGTGACACCCGCATGACCTTGCTATTACACATTATTTCCAGATATCGATGAGATAACTATCCGGCGTGTTGCTTTTCAGGCGGGCCGACGCACTTTCCGCATGCCTGCGCCAGTCAATGTTTGACTGTCCACTTTCTATGGCGTAACTTTTCCTGAAAGTACTTTATTCAGGCTTGACGGCCGCCCGATCCGGCTTCCCCGTCAGACCCGCAGTGGCGTGCTCGCGCGATCCGCGCAAGCCCGGCTGGCCGCCTGCAGCGATGCGGGGCGGCAATCGCACTCTGTCGCCAGCCAGCCCCGGTGGCGTTCCAAACAGCTCCCAAAAACCCGTTGCGCATGCTATCTTTCACAAGACAGACCAGCTCGCAGATCGCACGCACAAGGACGTCACCATGAATATTGCCTTTCTCGAATCGATGAGCATTGCGAAGAAACTTGCCACATTGATCATCAGCAGCATCATCGGCATCGTGGTCCTGACCGCGCTCTTCCTCATTTCCGAAAAACGCATGATCCTGGAAGAGCGCCAGAACAATGTGCGCCAGGCGGTCGAGACCGCGCACGGCATCATCGCGTATTACCACGGGCTGTCCGAAAAGGGGGGCATGAGCCGCGCCGACGCGCAAAAAAACGCGCTGGCCGCCATCAAGGTGCTGCGTTACAGCAATACCGAATATTTTTGGGTGCAAGACCAAAGCCCGATGGTGTTGATGCATCCAATCAAGCCGGCGCTCGACAATACCGACGTCAGCGCCAACAAGGACCCGACCGGCAAGCATTTTTTCGTCGAGTTCGCCCAGACCGTGAAAACCAGCGGCGCCGGCTTCGTGTTTTACATGTGGCCCAAGCCGGGCAGTGAGAATCCTGTGCAAAAAGTGTCGTACGTCAAAGGCTTCGCGCCGTGGGGCTGGATTGTCGGCTCGGGCGTCTACATCGATACCGTCGACGCCGCCATCCACGCGCGCTTGCTCAGCTTCTCGCTGGGCGCGCTGGCGCTCGCTGGCGTGCTGCTCGGCATCGGCCTGCTGATCGGACGCGGCTTGCTGCGCCAGCTCGGCGGCGAACCCGGCTACGCGGCCGGCATCGCGCGCAGCATCGCCGAGGGCGACCTGAGCATCAATATCGACCTCAAGCACAACGACAGCAGCAGCTTGCTGCACGGCATCCGCACCATGCGCGACGACCTGGCCAAGATCGTGATGCAGGTGCGCATGGGGACCGACACCATCGCCACCGCATCGAGCCAGATCGCGTCCGGCAACCTCGACCTGTCCTCGCGCACCGAGCAGCAAGCCAGTTCGCTGGAAGAAACCGCCGCCTCCATGGAAGAGCTGACCGGCACCGTCAAGCAAAACGCCGACAACGCGCGCCAGGCCAACCAGCTGGCGGCCACTGCGTCCGAGGTGGCCATGCAGGGTGGCGCGGTGGTGGCCCAGGTGGTCGACACCATGGCCTCGATCAACGACTCGTCGAGGAAAATTGTCGACATCATCAGCGTGATCGACGGCATCGCCTTCCAGACGAATATCTTGGCGCTGAACGCGGCGGTGGAAGCGGCGCGCGCCGGCGAACAGGGCCGTGGGTTTGCCGTGGTCGCCTCGGAAGTGCGCAACCTGGCCCAGCGCAGCGCCGCGGCCGCCAAGGAAATCAAGACCCTGATCGGCGATTCGGTCGAGAAGGTATCGGTCGGCAACAAGCTGGTGGCGGACGCCGGCGGCACGATGGACAATGTGGTGGCTAGCGTACGCCGGGTGACCGACATCATGGCCGAGATTTCGGCCGCCAGCCACGAGCAGAGCGCCGGCATCGCCCAGGTCAACCAGGCGATTGCCCAGATGGACGCGGCGACCCAGCAAAACGCGGCGCTGGTCGAAGAAGCGGCAGCCGCCGCCGAGAGCATGCAGGACCAGGCCGCGCGCCTGTCGCAGGTGGTCGGCGTGTTCCGCCTCGACGGCATGGTCGGCGCCACGGGCGAGCGCGGCACCCTGCCGGGCCGCTCCCCGGCCCGGCGGCGCCTGCCATAAACAGCGCCGCTGTCCGCCACCGGCTGCATGAATTGCCAGATTCAATTGCCTGGTCACATGTGGACAAAACGCCTTTTAAACGGCGCGCCCGTCCCCATGTGGGTAAGACCGCGCTGCACTATCAGAGGCCGCGCCGCCCCCTTACCGACCCAAGGCATCGACAATGATCCCCTTTTCCGTACTCGACCTGTCCCCGATCACCCAAGGCAGCACCGCGCGCGTTTCTTTCCAGAACACGCTCGACCTGGCGCAGCATGCCGAACGCTGGGGCTTTAACCGCTACTGGCTGGCCGAACACCACGGCATGCCCGGCATCGCCAGCGCCGCCACCGCCGTGCTGCTCGGCTACGTGGCCGGCGGCACCTCCACCATCCGGGTCGGCGCCGGCGGCGTGATGCTGCCGAATCATTCTCCGCTGGTCATCGCCGAACAATTCGGCACGCTCGAGTCGCTCTATCCCGGCCGCATCGACCTCGGCCTGGGGCGCGCTCCCGGCTCGGACCAGGCCACCGCGCGCGCCATGCGCCGCAACCTGCAGTCCGACGCCGACGAATTCCCGCAAGACGTGGTCGAGCTGATGGATTATTTTGCGGAAAACTCGCGCCGCCCGGTCATGGCCGTGCCCGGCGCGGGCTTGAAGGTGCCGGTCTGGATCCTCGGTTCGAGCCTGTTCGGCGCCCAGCTGGCCGCCCACCTCGGCCTGCCGTATGCCTTCGCTTCGCACTTCGCGCCGGCCCAGATGATGCAGGCCGTGGACTTGTACCGCGCCCAGTTCCGCCCGTCGGCCCAGCTCGACAAGCCCTACGTCATGCTCGGCTTTAACGTCTTCGCCGCCGATACCGACGAGCAAGCCGCGCTGCTGGCGACCTCGATGCAGCAAGCGTTCGTGAACCTGCGCAGCGGCCGTCCGGGACGCTTGCAACCGCCCGTGTCAGGCTACCTCGACGCCCTCGGCCCGCAAGAACGCGCCATGCTCGACCAGGTGCTGTCGTGCTCGGCCATCGGTTCGCCGCACACGGTCGAGCGCCAGTTGCAGCAGTTCATAGAACGTACCGGCGCCGACGAGCTGATGATCACCTCGCAGGTGTTCGATCACAAGGCGCGCCTGCACTCCTACGAGATCGTCGGCCAGATCCACGCCGAGGCGCACGCGCCGGCCTGAAATCGCATATATTCCTCCCGCTTTCCATTCATTACTTCATACAGGAGCATGCACTTATGAACAGCAAAACCTCGCAAGCCCCCATGGTCGACCTCGGCATTGCCGACGACGACCGCAAGCAAGTCGTCGAAGGCCTGTCGCGCCTGCTCGCCGACAGCTACACCCTGTACCTGAAAACCCATCAGTACCACTGGAACGTGACCGGTCCCATGTTCCAGACCCTGCACACCATGTTCATGACCTTATACAACGAGCAGTGGCTGGCGGTCGACCTGATCGCCGAGCGCATCCGCGCGCTGGGTGAACTGGCGCCGGGTTCCTATCAGCAATTCGCCGCGCTGACCTCGATCACCCCGACCAGCGGCACGCCGAACGCCAAGGAAATGATTCGCGACCTGATGGAAGGCCAGGCCACCGTGGTGCGTACCGCGCGCGCCCTGTTCAGCGTGGCCGAAAAAGCCAACGACCAGCCAAGCTGCGACCTGCTGACCCAGCGCATGCAGACGCACGAAAAGTACGCCTGGATGCTGCGCAGCCTGCTGGAAGACTGATCCCCCGCGCCAGCCGCGCCGCGCGCCCGGCTGGCGCTTGCCTGCGACCGAACGTCGCATCGCGCGCACACGCGCCGTCGCCAACGCCCTTTGCTGCATCGCAGCATGCTAGTATTGAAAAATCAATCACTTTCCCGGGGCTGGCAGATGAAACGTGTGATTTTCAACCAGAAGGGTGGCGTCGGAAAATCGACGATTGCGGTCAACCTGGCAGCCATCGCGGCCCATGAGGGCAAGAAAACCCTGCTGATCGACCTCGATCCGCAGTGCAACGCCAGCCGCTACCTGCTCGGCGCGGCCATGAACGAGGTGGCCCCGACCATGGGCGCCTACTTCGAGCAGATGCTCAACTTCATCGTCTTCCCCAAACCAGCCGCCGACTTCGTCCATCCCACCCCGTTCGCCAATTTGTCGATCATGGTCTCGCACCCGGAACTGGGCGACTTGCAGGCCAAGCTCGAATCGCGCCACAAAATCTACAAGCTGCGCGATACCCTGAACGAACTGGCCAGGGACTTCGATGACATCTTTGTCGACACCCCGCCCGCCTACAACTTCTTCACCCAGTCGGCCCTGATTGCCGCCGACCGCTGCCTGATCCCCTTCGATTGCGACGATTTTTCGCGCCAGGCGCTCTACACCCTGGTGGCCAACGTGGCCGAGATCAAGGCCGACCACAATCCCGCGCTTGCGATCGAAGGCATCGTCGTGAACCAGTTCCAGGCGCGCGCCCTGCTGCCGCAGCGCCTGGTGAACGAACTGAGCGCGGAAGGCTTGCCGGTGCTCGCCAACAAGCTGTCGAGTTCGATCCGCATCCGCGAATCGCACGACCGCAACCTGCCCATGATCCACCTCGACCCGCGTCACAAGCTGAGCCAGGAAATGCTGGCGCTGTATCACGAACTGCAGGCCGCATAAGGCTGGCCTCGCACCGCGGTCGGTTCGCCGGGGCGCGCCAATGCTGATGCGGCCGCGCGCGCCGGCGCGCCCTGCGCACGGTGTTTGATCTATCTCAAACACCGTGCGCCGGACGGCCGCGCCAGGCGGCGCTGGCGAACCACTCCCGCCGCACCCGGTCAAACTCCCATCAGCTAATGAGCTAAACGGGAGAACACCATGATGATGTATCGATCCATGTTTCCAGGCGATGTGTTCGCCGAATTGGACCGCCTCCAGCGCGAAATCGAGCAAACCTTGGACCTCGGTCCCAGCATTCGCGGGCTGGGCCGTGGCGGGTTTCCGGCGCTCAATGTCGGCAGTACGCCGCACAGCGTCGAGATGTACGCGTTCGTGCCCGGGCTCGACCCGGCATCGATCGACGTCCAGCTCGAACACGGGGTGCTGACCATCGCCGGCGAGCGTGCCGACGATCTGTCGAGCGCGCAGCAGCAAGCCACGGTCCAGATCAACGAACGCTTCGCCGGCCGCTTCAAGCGGGTGGTCAGCCTGCCGGACGACATCGACCCCGAATCGGTGTCGGCACAGTATCGCGATGGCGTGCTGCACGTCACCGTGGCGCGCCGCGAGGCAACGCAGCCGCGCCGTATTTCAGTTCACTGAACAGGAGAGCGCACCATGACGAGCAACGAGAATGAACACAGCGAAGAACACAGCGGCGCGGCAAGCGCGGCAGGTACGGCCAGCCAGGCGGGCAATCCGGGGCCGATGGGTGATCCCTCAGATGCCGCCATTGCCGGCAGCGCGGGCAATACCGGCAATGTCGGCGGCGCTAGCGCGGCCACCGGCAGCGGCGCTGGCAGCGAGGTGGGCGGCGAGGAGATGCGTAGCGCCGGTACAGGCGGCGCTGGTGATGCCGGTTCAGGCGGCGCTGATGATGCCGGCGGCCAGTCCGCCGGTTCCGCCAGCGACCAGGGCGGTACGGCGGCGGGCGCCGGCGAGATGACCAGAACCCGCTCCACGGACCAGGCCGGCGGCGGCGGCATCGCGGCCCGCACCGGCATCCTGATACCGCCGGTGGACGTGATCGAAGACGCCAACGGCATCACGCTGCTTGCCGACATGCCGGGAGTGTCCAAGGACAAGCTCGACCTGCGGCTGGAAACGAACAGCCTCACCATCAACGGCGCCGTCTCGCTTGATGTACCGGAAGGAATGGAATCGCGCTACGCCGAGGTCAAGCACCAGCAATACCAGCGCACGTTTGCATTGTCGAAGGAGCTCGATGGCGAACAGGCCAGCGCGGAACTGACCCACGGGGTACTCAAGATCCGCATTCCAAAAACGGCGCACGCGCAACCGCGCAGGGTGCAGATCAAGGTCGCGTAACTGATGGATGGGTCCGTCGCCTTCGACCACGATGATCCGGACCGCAATCCCGGCGTGGCTGGCCGGCCTTGCCTTACGGGTGGCCGACCACCGACGCGCTGGCCATCAGTTCGTCGATCAGCGCCAGCGAATTCTTGCCCGACATGGCATGCGGATTCAATCCCGGCAAGTCTGAAAAACGCAGCAGGGTCGACGGATTGATGCGCGCCAGGTTGGCCTTGCCCATGGTCCAGCCGGCGTAGCGCCGCTCGTTGATTTCTTCATAGTGCAGCAGCACCACATCGGTATGGCGCGGATCGCGCACGATTTTCGCGTACAGCCCGTTGATCGCCTCGCGCCCGCCTTCGAGCACCTGCATGTAGACGTGCTCGCTGTGGCACAGGATGCCCGTGATGCCCTGGGCGGGATTGTGCGCGTGCGACTGGCACATGATGTCGTGGATCGTATCGGGCTGCGGCGAAGCAATGGCGCGGCTGGCGTACAGGAGACGGACGAGCATGGTGTGATTCTCCGAAGATCAGCGTTTAATCAGGGACAAAAACTCGCGCCGCAGCGCCGGATCTTTCAAAAACGACCCGTGCATGACGCTGTTGATCATTTTCGCATCCATATCCTTCACGCCGCGCCACTGCATGCAAAAATGGTCCGCTTCCATCACAACCGCCAGCCCGTCCGGCTGCATTTTTTCCTGCAACAAGTCAGCCAGTTGCACCACGGCTTCTTCCTGGATCTGCGGACGGCTCATGATCCAGTTGGCGATGCGCGCGTACTTCGACAAGCCGATCAGCGCCGAATGCTCGTTCGGCATCACCCCGATCCAGACCTTGCCGATCACCGGGCACAGGTGGTGCGAACACGCGCTGCGCACCGTGATCGGGCCGATAATCATCAGCTCGTTCAAATGCGATGCGTTGGGAAACTCGGTGACCGGCGGCATCGGCACATAACGGCCGCCGAACACTTCGTTGATGAACATCTTGGCCACGCGGCGCCCGGTGTCCTGGGTGTTGTGGTCGCTGACGGTATCGATCACCAGGCTCTCGAGCACGCCTTGCAGCTTGGCGCTGACCTCGTCGAGCAGCTCGTCGAGTTCGCCCGGCTCGATGAAACGCGCGATATTGTCGTTGGCGTGGAAGCGCGTCTTGCTGGCGACCAGGCGCGCGCGGATGCGCTCCGACACTGTCACGGTGCTGGGTTGGTATTCGGTAGTCAGTCCGTTCGACATGCTCAATTCCTGTTTAAAAAGATAAAAATGGCGGCCCGGCTCACGCCAGCCCATCCGGCAGCGGCAAGCCTTCGGCGCGCGCCAGCCGTTCCAATGCATGTTCCAGCAAGGCGCGCGCTTGCGCCGCGGCCTGCCCCAACTCCTGGTGCAAGGCCGCGTCGCCCGGATTGCGCGCTCCGCACTGCATACTGTAACGCTCAAAACTGCCGATCATCAGCAAAATCTCGGCCAGGTGACGCGGACATTCGCAGATCACGCTGTTGCTGGCCGCCGCCAAGGCCGCCAGCGCCTGCTCGTCCAGCCGGCGCGGCGCCACTGCGTCGGCGCGCTGCGCCAGCGGCGCGCGTGGCGGCGCGGCAAGAGGCGCGCGCCGGGACGGCAAGGCCACCTGGCACAACAATGCTACCTCGGCCATGTCGGACGGCGCGCGCGCCACCAGGCAACCGAGCGCGCGCAGGTGGCGGATCGTGGCGCTGGCGCAAAAGCGGTACAGCACCACCGCCGCCGGCGTGCCGCACGCCAGGCGCGCCGCCGCCACCAGCGGCAGGGCCGCATCGTCCAGTTCCGACAATTCGATCAGCAGCACGTCGGCGCCGACGCCGCGCAAGGCGACAGGCGCCTCGTCCAGCCGGGCGCAGGAATGGCGCACATCGAGCGTGCGCAACTCGCGCCCGCCGGCGGTCAACTGGCGCGCCAGTCCCGCGCCCACCACCGCTACCCGGATCGGGCCGCTGGCCCCGGCATCGGTTTCCAAAGGCTCGGCCAGGTGCTGGAGCTGTTCCAACGGCAAATGGGCCATGGCGCCGATCGGATGGCCCTGGTCGACCAACTGCTTGATCAGGCTCAGCCTGCGCACCTGGGCGCTCGAATACAACCGTTGCCCACGCGCCGAACGTTGCGGCGTCGACACGCCATAACGTCGCTCCCACACCCGCAAGGTTTCGACGGGCAAGCCTGCCAGACGCGCGGCCACGCCGCTGCGATAGGCGCCGGTGTCGTCGGAGCGCACCGTATCGTGATCGGTAGAAAGTTCATTCATGGCGTCATCCCTCATGTTGAACCGCTTGTGAACCGTGAAAAATCAATTATACCGCTTCAAATCATGGACAGTTGGAAGCGCCTCAAAAAGCGCCGGGCGCAAGAAAAAGTCGCGGCGAGCATGGCATCTGACGTATATTTATCTTGTTGCAAGTCGGAACAATCCAACAACCTGAGGACAATCATGATGAACAAGATGTTGATGAGCTGCGCCCTGCTGGCCTTCACCAGTGCCGCCTTCGCTGCGCCCGAGACAGCGGCGCCAGCGGCCAAGTCGGCGCAGCAGAACAAGATGGTGAGCTGCAACGCCGACGCCAGTGGAAAAAAGGGCGACGAGCGCAAAGCCTTCATGAAGGAATGCCTGAGCGCCAAGCCGGCGGCCCCGGCCGCCACGCCGCAGCAGAACAAAATGAAGACCTGCAATGCCGATGCGGCGGGTAAAAAGGGCGACGAGCGCAAGGCGTTCATGAAAAGCTGCCTGAGCGCCCCCAAATAACCCCACCCCGGTGTTCAGGCGCCGGGACGGCGCCCGCCCAGGTCTACTCCGGTGTCACTCCAGTCTCACTCCGGTGTCCACTCCGGTGTCAGGTCTGACAATCGGACACGAGCTGGACAATCCAGGGAGCGCCCAACTGCCTGGAAATGCCGAGGCCGTGTCCGATTGTCCGACCTGACACCGGAGGTGGAAATGCCGAGGCCGTGTCCGATTGTCAGACCTGACACCGGAGGTGGAAATGCCGAGGCCGTGTCCGATTGTCAGACCTGACACCGGAGGTGGTCAGGCGCCGGGACGGCGCCCGCCCGGCGTCACCCCGCCCAGCCGGTACGACAATCCCACATAGACCAGCCGTCCATCGGAGCGCCGCAGGCTGCTTTCGCGCAGGATGTCGCTGTCGATCCGCGTCTGGGTCTTGTTCGAATCGAACACATCCGTCACGTTCAGCACCACATTCAGGCGCGGCGTCAGGCTGTGCCGGAAGCTGAGATTGAGCGTCGCATTCGGCTCCCGAACGCCTTGCCCGATCAAGGTCTTGCCCTGCCTGTTGAGCACCACCTGCAACTGATCCGCCGCACTCACCTGATAATTGATGCGCCCGCGCACGTTGAGCGAGGTGGCCGAGCGCCGCACCGCCGCACCGCCGCTGTTCAGGTACGCCTGCTCGCTATACCCCACATTCCCGCTGGTGCTCAGCGACAAAGTCTTGCCGACTTTTCCGCCCAGCCTGAACTCCAGCCCGCCCGACTGACGGCTGCCGCCGTTGTCGCGCGTGGTCAGGAGCACGTTTTCGCCAATAAAATAGCGCCGCTCGGAAATCAGGTCGTGTTCCTTGCGCAAAAACGCGCGCAGGTTGGTCGCCACCGGCCCCAAGGTGGTATCGAGGCCGAGCTCGAGCGAATCGGCCTCCGACGGCAGCAATCCCGGATTGCCCGACGATACATTGAGCTCATCCCGGTACACCACGAAGGGATTGAGGTCCCCCGCCGCCGGACGCTGGATGCGATGCGCATAAGACAGCCGCACGGTGCTCTGGTCGGATGCCTTGTAACTGATAAAGAAGCTCGGAATCGTGCTCAGGTAGTCGTTGCGCGCTGCCGTGCGCGCCGTCAATTGCCGGATATCGAGCCGGGTATATTCGGCCCGCAAGCCGCCCAGCACGCCCCAGCGTTCGTCCACCCGCCACTGCCACGAGCCGTACAGCGCGGCCGTGGTTTCGTCGAGCTCGAAGCGGTTGCTGCGCGCCGCGTTATCGGTCTCGTCCATGGTGAGCGCATCGATGTTGACGTAGCGCGCGTCGACGCTGCCGGCGTTGCGCGCCAGTTTGTAGCCAAGCTTGAGCATGGCCGCATCCACCGAGCGCTCGTAGTCGCCGGTCCAGTCGGTCATCCGGTTGCGGATGCCGCTGCCCTGGCGGCTGAACGCGCGCTGTCTGCCGTCGCTGTCGTAGACATAACGATGCGCGTACGCGCTGTCGTTGCGGTTGCTGCTCGACGATACGCGCAGATCCATCTTGAACGGTTCGCCGTCGGCATCGCCCTTGTGCTCGCCGCGCACACCCCAGCTATTGCTCCCGCTACTGCCGCTGCGCTCGCTGGTGCGCGTGACATCGCTGTCCAGCTCGCCCGTCGCGCTGTGGTTCGCATAGTGGTCGCGCCCGTGCTGGTCGTTGCTGCGCTTGCTGTACGCGATCGTCGCGGCCAGCTTGCTGCGCGTGCCCAGGTTGTAGCCCACGCCGCCATTGATGCCGAACGCATCGTTGAGCCCTTCCCCGCGCGCTTCCTGGGTGCTGCGCCGCACTGCCCCGCTGACCGGATCGATGCGCTCGCGCGCCACCGTGGCACGCGTATCGCGCCCGTCATGGCGCACGTTGACGCCACCCTGGAAACTGAACCGTCCCTGGTTGTAGCTGCCCGACAGCGCCGTGTTGGCGCGCCCGCCCGTGCCCGCATTCAGGTTGGCCACGCCCATGCCGCCGGCACCCCGGTTGCGCCGCGTTACCAGGTTGATGATCGGCCCGCCGCCGCCGTCGTTGCCGAACTGCGCCCCCGGGTTGTTGATCACTTCCACCGATTCGATATCGTCGGCGGCCATCGCGGCCAGCGCCGCACCACGGTTCTCGCCCTGCAACATGGCCGACGGCTTGCCATCGATCAGGATCTGCACATTGTTGTTGCCGCGCAGGCTGACGCTGCCGTCCAGATCGACCGCCACCGATGGCACATTGCCCAGTGCATCGGCCGCCGAGCCGTTGCTCGTGCTCACGTCCGCCTTGATGTCGTAGACCTGGCGGTCGATGCGGTTGCTCGGGCGCTCGCCTTCGACCGTGACCGAGGGCACGGCAAGGTCGCCTTCCGGCGGCGGCTTGGGTGGCGCGCTTCGGGCGGCCTGCGTGATGGCGGGCGGAGTACCGGCGCCCGGCGTACGGGCGGCCGGCGTACGGGCAGCCGGCGTACCGGCGGCCGGCGTACGGGCAGCCGGCGTACCGGCAGCCGGCGTACGGGCAGCCGGCGTACGGGCAGCCGGCGCCAGCGCGCCTTGCGCCTGCGCGACATGCACCGCGCACAGGGCCAGCAGCGCCAGCAGTGCCAGCGACCATGGTCTTGCGTGGCGGGCGCCGGCGGCGCCGGGCAATCGAAACTGCTTCATCGGAAAACTCGGGCGACATCCAGGCGCTGGATGGGGATTGATGGAATTGTCCAGCGGGCACTATACACAGGCTGCGCTCATAACGTTCCGTCAATCAATTGATTCAGTCGCCGCCAGGGCCGCGCCCAACGCGTCAATACGTCGCTGGCGAAATAATTTGGCTCAACACAGGCACTTTCTTGCAGCATGCGTGTCTTATATGTTCGGTGGGCTCGGCCGAGCTCCTCCTCTCCCCGCAGAAACACCATGCAACGATGCTAGCGGCCCTATCCCACTCCCTCTCCGCCGTCACGATCGACGCCTTGCTGGAGCACATTGTCGTGATCGACCAGCGCGGCATGATCGTGTCGGCCAACAAGGCCTGGCGCGACTTCGCGCTCGCCAACGGCGGCGATCCGCTGCGCGTGTGCGAAGGCATCAACTACCTCGATGTGTGCGACCGCGCCGCCTTGTGCGGCTGCAGCGACGCCGCCCGGGTCGCCTCCCTGGTGCGCGACATCCTGGCCGGCCGCTGCCGCAGCGCCACCTTCGACTATCCCTGCGACGCCCCGCACGAGCCGCGCTGGTTTTCCCTCAAGATCAGCGCGCTCGACCATGAGGGCGCGCCGGCCCTGGTGCTGGTGCATGACAACATCACCACGCTCAAAAGCTGCGAACGCCAGATCCAGTTCCAGGCCAGCCTGCTGGCCTCGGTCGAGCAAGCCGTCATCGCCACCGACGTGGCCGGCACTATCCTGTACTGGAACCCGTTCGCCGAAAAGCTCTACGGCTGGGCGGCCGCCGAGGCGATGGGCCGCAACATCATCGACCTGGTGCCGGCCGAAACCTCAGCCGAACGCGCCGCCCAGATCATGGCGCGATTGCAGGCCGGGTGCAGCTGGTCGGGCGAATTCCTGGTGCGCAACCGCGACGGCACCACCTTTCCCATGCACGTGACCGCCTCCCCGATCCGCGACGACCAGGGCCGCCTGATCGGCGTGATCGGCATTTCCACCGACATCAGCGAATGGAAAAAGGCCGAGCGCGCGCTGAACCTGTCGGCCATGGTGTACGAGGCCATCGGCGAAGCGATCATGATCACCGCGCCGGACGAGCGCATCGTCGCCGTCAATCCCGCGTTTATCCGCCTCTCCGGCTATGCCGAGCCGGAGCTGATCGGCCAGCCGGCCCGCATGCTGCTGACGGGCGTGCTGGGCCGGGAGCACAACGGCGAATTGCTGCAGCGCCTGGAAAAATCGGGCCACGCGCAGGGCCGGGTGTGGACGCGTCACAAGAACGGCGACGAATGCGCCGAATGGCTGCGCATCGACACCATTTACGACGAACGCGGCCAGGTGAAGTTCCGCGTGAATATGTTTTCCGGCATCACCGACCAGAAACTGGCGGAAGACACCATCTGGCGCCAAGCCAACTTCGACTTCCTCACCGGCTTGCCCAACCGCAGCATGTTCCACGACCGGCTCACGCACGAACTGCGCAAGTCGCACCGCTCCAACCTGCCGCTGGCGCTGATGTTCATCGACATCGACCACTTCAAGGAAGTCAACGACACCCTCGGCCACGATACCGGCGACAAGCTGCTGCGCGAGGTGGCGGCGCGCCTGTCGTCCTGCATCCGCCAGGCCGACACGGTGGCGCGTCTGGGCGGCGACGAATTCACCGTCATCCTCGGCGAGCTCGACGAGCTCGACAGCGTCGAGCGGGTCGCCCACGGCATGCTCGCCGCGCTCGCCAAACCCTTCGTCATCGGGGTCGAAACGCTGTACCTGTCCGGCTCGATCGGCATCACCCTGTTCCCGCACGACGCCAGCGACGTCGACACCCTGCTCAAGAACGCCGACCAGGCCATGTACGCGGCCAAGAATCGCGGGCGCAACCAGTTCAGCTACTTCATGCCCGCCATGCAGCGTGCCGCGCAGAACAAGATGCGCACCTTGAACGACCTGCGCGCCGCGCTCGCGCAGGGCCAGTTGCGGGTGCTGTACCAGCCCATCGTCGACCTTTCCAGCGGGCGCATCCGCAAAGCCGAAGCGCTGCTGCGCTGGGAGCATCCGCAGCGCGGCGCGGTCAGCCCGGCCGAATTCATCCCGCTGGCCGAGGAATCGGGCCTCATCGTCGGCATCGGCGAATGGGTGTTCCAGCAAGCGTTCCACCAGGCCATGCGCTGGCGCGGCAACATCGATCCGGAATTCCAGATCAGCGTCAACATGTCGCCGGCCCAGTTCCGGCGCCAGTCATGCGGCAACGGGCAACCCTTGCATGCGCCGCATCTGCGCAGCCATCCGGTGCTGGGGCGCTACGCCGGCACCGAAATCGTGGTCGAAATTACCGAAGGCATGCTCATGGAATCGACCCACAGCATCCACGAACAACTGCTGTCGTTTCGCGAAAGCGGCATCCAGATGTCGCTCGACGACTTCGGCACCGGCTATTCCTCCCTGTCCTACCTGAAAAAATTCCACATCGACTATCTGAAGATCGACCAGTCCTTCGTGCTCAAGATGGTGGCCGGCTCGGACGACCTGGCCTTGTGCGAAGCGATCGTCGTCATGGGCCACAAGCTCGGCATCAAAGTCATCGCCGAGGGCGTCGAAACGCAGGAACAGCGCGACCTGCTGACCGGCGCCGGTTGCGATTTCGGCCAGGGCTACCTGTTTTCGCGGCCGCTCACCGCCGCCCAGTTCGACCGCCTGCTGCGCTGCCACGATACGCGCCGCTAAGCGGTGCACCAAAACGGATGCGCCGCCGTGGTGCAGCGCTCGCCTCCAGCCGCGCCCGCACGATATTTTCCGCCTCAAAATCAAGCACTTGCATCGACGCACCAAAATGGAACGATTATTGCTTACTTCAAGGACGTCAATACTTCCATGCACCTTTATCGGGAATCGTCCAATGAACGGAACCAACCACGCCGCCGACGCGCTGTTTATCTTGCTCGGCGCCATCATGATCCTGGCGATGCACGCCGGCTTCGCCTTTCTGGAACTGGGCACGGTGAGGAAAAAGAACCAGGTCAACGCCCTGGTCAAGATCCTGGCCGACTTTGCCGTCTCGACGATTGCCTATTTTTTCATCGGCTACGGCATTTCCTACGGCGTCGATTTTTTCGCCAGCGCCGACGTGCTGGCCGAGCGCAATGGCTACGAACTGGTCAAATTCTTCTTTTTGCTCACCTTCGCGGCCGCCATTCCGGCGATTGTCTCGGGCGGCATTGCCGAGCGCGCCAAGTTCCATCCCCAACTGATCGCCACCGCCTTGCTGGTCGGCTTCGTTTATCCCCTGTTCGAAGGCATTGCCTGGAACGAGCGCTTCGGCATCCAGGCGGCCCTGAAACTCGCCTTCGGCGCCGGCTTCCACGACTTTGCCGGCTCGGTCGTGGTGCATGCCGTGGGCGGCTGGATCGCCCTGCCCGCCGTGCTGCTGCTCGGTGCGCGCCGCGGGCGTTACGGGCGCAACGGCGCCATCGCCGCCCATCCACCCTCCTCGATTCCCTTTCTCGCGCTGGGCGCCTGGATCCTGGCGGTGGGCTGGTTCGGCTTTAACGTCATGAGTGCGCAAACGCTCGACAAGATGAACGGCCTGGTCGCCGTCAATTCGCTCATGGCCATGGTCGGCGGCACCCTGGCCGCGCTGGTGCTCGGCAAGAACGATCCCGGCTTCACCTACAACGGCCCGCTGGCCGGGCTGGTGGCCGTGTGCGCCGGCTCGGACCTGATGCATCCGCTCGGCGCGCTGGCCACCGGCGCCATTGCCGGCGCGATTTTCGTGGCCATGTTCACCCTGACGCAAAACCGCTGGAAGATCGACGACGTGCTCGGCGTGTGGCCGCTGCACGGCCTGTGCGGCACCTGGGGCGGCATCGCGGCCGGCATCTTCGGGCTGAAAAGCCTGGGCGGCATGGGCGGGGTGGCCTTCATGTCGCAACTGGCCGGCACCGCGCTTGGCGTGGCCATCGCGCTCGCCGGCGGCTATCTGGTGTATGGCGTACTGAAAAAGACCATGGGCTTGCGGCTGGACCCGGAGCAGGAATTCCAGGGCGCCGATTTGTCGATCCACCACATTTCATCGACACCGGAGCGGGAATCGAACTGGTAGCGCACCGGAGGGGGAGCCTTGCAACATTGGCCATACCGAACTAAAATCAGGCGAGCATGTACACCCCCCCTCACGCCTTACCCCGGATCCACATAATCAATGAAGAAACCCTCTGCGCCGCAAGAATCGACCTCGGCTGAGCCGCGCCTGTACCGGGTCGTGGCCACCCGCATCCAGGCACTGATCCGCGACGAGAGCATCAAGGCCGGCGAACGCCTGCCGGCCGAGCGCGACCTGGCCGCCAAGCTGAGCGTGAGCCGGGCCTCGTTGCGCGAAGCGCTGATCGTGCTCGAACTGAGCGGCATTGTGGAAGTGCGCGGCGGCTCGGGCGTGTATGTCAGCGAGCAAGCCACGGCGCAGGCCGATGTGCCCGAAGTCGGGCCAGGCCCGTTCGAAGTGCTGGCCGCGCGCCGCATGATCGAGTCCGAAGTGGCGGCGCTGGCGGCCAAGATGGCCACCGATTCGGCGATCGACGCGATTTTGACGGCGGTGCTGGAGATGGAACACCATCACGAGGACCGCGCCAGCAACGAGCAGGCCGACCGCAATTTTCACCTGGCGATCGCACGCGCCACGGGCAATACGGCGCTGGTCGGCGTGGTCGATTATCTGTGGAACCAGCGCGGCAGCTTGTGGCACAAGCTCAAGGAACATTTCCAGACCGAGGATTTGCGCGTGACCACCTTGACCGACCACCGCAAGATTCTCGAGGCGATCGCCTCGCACGATGTGGCCGGCGCGCGCCAGGCCATGCGCGCGCACCTGGAACGCGTCACGCGCACCTTCTCGCGCGGATAAGCCGTGGCGGCCTTGCCCGCACCCTTGCACCCGCGCTGGAACCACCACAATAGAGGAGTACAGCATGCCCTATCACGTCGAACCGGTTGCCTTCGTCCACGCAGCGCGCAGCGCTCCCGAGGATGACCTGTGGGGTGGCGAACAGGCACGTATCGTGCTGGTGGACGCACTGCAGCCGGCCGCCCTTGCCGGACTGGCGTCGTTCTCCCATGTCGAGGTGCTGTTCCTGTTCCACCAGGTGGCAGCGGAAAAGATCACCTACGATGCGCGCCACCCGCGCAACAACCCGGACTGGCCGCAAGTCGGTATTTTTGCCCAGCGCGGCAAGAACCGGCCGAACCGCATCGGCAGCACCATCTGCCGCCTGCTGTCGGTCGAGGGCAAGGTCTTGACGGTGGCCGAGCTCGACGCTATCGATGGCACGCCGGTACTGGACATCAAGCCCGTGATCCGCGAATTCCTGCCGCGCGAGGCAACCCGGCAGCCCGCATGGGCCACCGAGCTGATGCGTGATTACTGGTCCGGCAAGCCGTAAAACCCGGCTTCACCTTCAAAACGCCCAACTGGCAAGTCCACCTTGATTAATTGGTCAGGCCAAACTAGAATTGGCCTAACCATAAAGGCAATTCTAATCAGGAGACACGCCGTGCCCACACCACCCCGGTTCCCGCAACCGAAGCTACTGCTTTCCTCTATCGCCATCGCGGTCCTGACCCTGATGAACCAGGCCTCGGCCCAGCAGGGCGACGGCGGCATGACCCGGATTGAAGTCACCGGTTCCTCCATCAAGCGCCTGGCCAGCGAAAACGCCCTGCCCCTGACCACCATCAAGGCCGAAGACCTGGTCAACCGCGGCCTGACCACGATGTCCGAAGTGGCCACCTCGCTCACCGCCGGCGCGACCAATGAACCGGTCGGCGGCGGTGGCGGCGGCACCATGATCAATATGCGCGGCCTGAACACCAACCGCACCCTGGTCCTGCTCAACGGCCGCCGCCTGGCCAACGAAGCCATTGGCGACAGCGCGATCAACGTCGACGTCATCCCCATGAACGCCATCGAACGGGTCGAAGTGCTGCGCGACGGCGCCTCGGCCATCTACGGCACCGACGCGATTGCCGGCGTGGTCAACTTCATCACCAAGCGGGCCATTTCCGACACCACCGCCAGCGCCAGCGTCATGGCGCCCGAACGCAGCGGCGGCGGCGAGCAGCGCCGCTTCAGCCTGACCAGCGGCACCGGCGACCTGGCCAAGGATGGCTGGAACGTCTACGCCGCCTTCGACACCCAGAAACGCAGCGCCCTGATGCAGCGCGACCGCCCCAACATCAGCGATCCGGACGACATCGCCCGCCTCGGCGGCACGGCGTTTACCAGCAACACCTCCGGTTCCTCGTCGGCGCCGGCCAACTACACCGTCTACGCCAACGGCAAGCCGACCAGCGTCACCGGCAACCCGTATTTCGGCGCCGGCTGCGTCGCCCCGTACCAGGGCCAGTACACCATCCCCTCGACCAAGCCGAGCGGCGCCGGCAGCAAGACCTGCGTGCTCGACCCGAACCTGTATCCGCAACTGCTGGCCGACAACAAGCAAACCACCCTGCTGACCAAGGGCAGCCTGCGCCATGGCGACGGCAATCTGCTGACCGTCGAACTGCTCAGTTCCGAATCCTACATCGACGCCCTCAATCCGCCGCAGCCGTTCGGCGCCCAGACCGACTACGACAAGCTCAACCCCGGCCTGCGCAAACCGCTGATGATCACCAAGGCCAGCAAATGGTATCCCGGAGGCGCAGGCGGCGTGCCCGCCGTGGCCGGCCTGAACGGCGCCGACCTCGCGCTCACCTGGAGCCTGGACGAACTCGGCCCGGCCATCACCGACGACCGCCAGAACAGCCACCGCCTGGTGCTCACCGAAGAAGGCCAGTTCAAGGGCTGGGACTACAAGGCGGGCTTTAACTACGCCTACAGCAAGCGCACCGTCACATTCCTGAGCGGCTACCTGCGCACGCCCGAGCTGTACAAGGGCGTGGCCGACGGCGTGTTCAACCCCTTCGGACCGCAGGACGCAGCCGGCCAGGCCTACCTGGAAAGCATCTCCGCCGACGGCCTGGTCAACCGTCGCGCCGAAGTCCACTACTACGGCCCCGACCTGACCCTGAACCGCGAACTGACGACCCTGGGCGGCGGCGCGCTGGCGCTCGCCGTCGGCGCCGACCTGCACCGCGAAACCTACCGCGACGCCTCCGGCGACATTGGCGACGCGGTGGTCTACAAAGTCTCCGGCACGCCCAACCGCTACCCGCATGGCGCGCGCACCGTGCTCGGCACCTACCTGGAACTGGACGCGCCGTTCACCAAGCAGCTCAACCTGAACCTGGCCGTGCGCGCCGACCGCTTCAGCGACTTCGGCACCACCTTCAACCCCAAGGCCAGCGTGCGCTACGAGCCATCCAGGGCCCTGATGCTGCGCGCCACCGCCAGCACCGGTTTCCGCGCCCCGACCCTGCCCGAACTGTACGGCACCCCGCAAACGCGCGTGCCGTCCACCTCCAAGTGGGATGACCCGCTGCTGTGCCCGAGCGCCACCCCCGGCGTGAGCGGCACCGGCGCGCTCACCACCGACCCGAAATACGCGGGCCTGAACCTGGACGCGGCCAAGGTCTGCGGCAGCACCCTGACGGTGCTGACCGGCGCCAACCCCGACCTCGAGCCGGAAAAATCCAAGACCTTCACCGCCGGCATCGTCATCGAACCGATCAAGAACCTGGTCGCCTCGCTCGACTTCTGGAACGTCGAGATGACAGGCACGATCGCGCAGATTTCAGAAGACACGATCTTCGGCGACGTCAACAAATACAACAATCTGTTCGTACGCAATGCCGACGGCACCCTGGCCTACATCACCAAGACGCGCCTGAACATGGGCGGCCTGCGCACCCAGGGCATCGACGCCAGCCTGAACTACACCCTGCCGACCGCCAGCATGGGGCGCTTCGGCATGTCCTTCGACGGCACCTACGTCAACAAATACGAAGGCCAGAACGAAGAAGGCGGCGACTGGATCGACAGCGTCGGCAAACCCGGCGCGCTCTCGACCGGCGCCACCTCCGCCAACACCTACGTCTTCAAATGGAAGCACAACCTGCGCCTGTCGTGGAGCCGGGGCGGCTTCGGCACCCAGCTGACGCAGTCCTACACCTCGCGCTACATCGACACCAACGCCTTGCCGAGCCAGAAACCGGGCCAGCCCTTCTACAACGAAATCGAGCCCTACATCCTGTACAACCTGAGCGCCAACTACGCCTGGAACAAGCGGCTCAAGTTCACCTTTGGCGTGAACAACCTGCTCGATGTCGACCCGCCGCTGTCGAACCAGCGCCTCAGTTCGCGCGTGGTATTCGCGCAAAACATCGCCAAGCCGATCGGCCGCGCCTACAACATACGCGTGAACTACACCTTCTGATGATGAAGCCATTTTCTTCCCTGATAGCGGTCGCTGGCCTGGCGCTGGCGGTCGCCGCGCCCGCGCATGCGGCCGCTGAAGCGGCCAGGCCGGCGCGCCTCATCCTCGTCGGCGACTCGACCATGGCGACCCGCTCCGGCTACGGCGACGCCCTGTGCCAGCGGCTGCGCGCCGGCGCGGCCTGCATCAACCTGGCGCGTGGCGGACGCAGCTCCGGCAGCTTTCGCGCCGAGGGGCGCTGGGACGAGGTGCAAGCGCTGCTGCGCGACGGCGCGGCGTACAGCGCCAGCTACGTGCTGATCCAGTTCGGCCACAACGACCAGCCGGGCAAACCGGGGCGCTCGACCGACCTGGTGACCCAATTCCCGCAAAACATCGCGCGTTACGTGAGCCAAGCGCGCGCGCTCGGTGGCGTGCCGGTGCTGGTCACGCCGCTGACGCGGCGCAGCTTCAAGGGTGCGTACTTGCGCGACGACCTCGGTCCGTGGGCATCCGAAGTGCGGCGCGTGGCGAAAGAGAGTGGCACATTGCTCGTCGACCTGAACAAGATCAGCGCCGACGCCGTGCAAGCGATGGGGTCAAACGAAGCCGACACACTGGCGCAAGCGCCGCCGCCGGACCCGGCTGCGGCGCCCGTGGTGGCGGGGTCGGGTGCGGCGGTCGAACCGCAAGGCGCACCAAAAACCAGCTTCGACCGCACCCACGTTGGCGCCAAAGGTGCGGCCCTGTTTTCCGGCATGGTCGCGCGCGAACTGCGGCGCCAGATTCCCGCCTTGCGCCCCGCCCTCGCCCCCGAGCCATAAGCCCCAAGGTTCAACATTCCTACAACCAGGCTCTACCCCGGTGTGGATGCAAATGTCGCGTATCCCTTTTCACTCTGAGTCCCGAGCCATGTCCCAGCGTCTGACCTCTCATCTGCTCCTCGCCATGCTGCTGCCAACTGCCACAATGGCTGATACACAGGTAAAACCGCCTACAACCGGGGTCAGAGCCTTAATTAGCAATGTTTCGAATCAGAGGTCAGACCCCGGTTTGCTGAAGATGGCGGCAACAGCGCCCAAGGCGCTTCGTCTCGACCAAAGGCCGGCCGCAGTGCGCACGCTGTTCACCCATGTAGCGCCCGCCACCGACTATTTTGTCGAGGCACGCGTGCGCGCCTTGCCCGGCCCGCCTGGCCAGTTGTACTTGATCGGCCGTCATGTCGACGCCAATCACTGGCTCGGCGCCGGATTGCAGATGAGCGACGCCAGCCCCACCGTCCAGGCCAACATCGTGCGCCAGCAAAACGCCAAACTCGGCCGCCTGAAACAGGTCAGACGCACCATCCCCAGCGCAGGCCGCTTTCTCACCGTCCGCTTCGAGATGATCGGCGAGGCGCTCAGCGTCTACCTCAATGGCGAAAAACTCACCACCGCCACCGTGCCCGGCTCGGCCATCCCCGGCGCGCTCGGCGTCTACAGCAGCGGCAAAGGTTTTGAGCTCGACGCTATCCGCATCGGCGACCCGGCACAGAAACCCATGCGCATCGCGCCCGCCGTCGCCGCCAGCAGCTTTCAAGCCCAGGCCGGCGATCCGCCATCGACCTTGGCTATCAGCGCGTTCGACGGCGATGGCGTCACGCCGGCGCGTTTCAGCGTCCGTTCCAGCAACCCGGCCGTGGCCAGCGCCAGCGTGCGCGGCAGCGACATCGTCGTCACGCCAAAAAAATCCGGCAGCGCCAGCCTGATCGTCAGCAGCGTCGCCGATCCAAGCGTACAGAGCATCATCGACGCGCGCATCGCGCCCGCCTTCGCGCCACCGGCCGCGTACCGGATCGACCTCGACGGCGCTATCTCCCCGCCCGCGCGCGCCGATGCGGTCCAGCCCGACACCCTGCTGCGCCTGCGCTTCGACCAGCCGCCGCGCCTCGGCAGCACCGGTTCGGTGCGCATCTACCGCCAGGCCGACCACAAGCTGGTCGATATCATCCGTCCCGGCGCTGAAGTGGCGGCCATCGGTTACCCCGGCCAGGACCAGATGCGCTACGTGCGCCACGCGCCGATCACCATCGACGGCAACAGCGCCACCGTGCGCCCGCACGCCAACCGCCTCGCCTACGGCGGCGCCTACTACGTGGTGATCGAGCCGGGCGTGTTCGGGAACGCGACGATCAAGGGCGCGCCGTTTGCCGGTGTCGGCCGCGCCGCCGGATGGACCTTTCGTACCCGCGCCAGCGCGCCATCCGGCACCCTGCTCAGCGTGGACGATGACGGCCCGGCCGATTTCCGCACGGTGCAGGGCGCGCTGAACCACGCAATGCGGCACGCCGGCCAGGCCACGCCGGTTACGATCGCCGTCCACAACGGCCGCTACGATGAGATGCTGTTCATCCGGGGCAAGGACAAGCTGACCATCAAGGGCGAAAGCCGCGACGGCGTCCTCATCCACAATGGCAACAACGATGGCTACAACCCCGGCTCGGGCCTCAGCCAAGGCCCGCAGTCGCCATCGTTCACGGGCGGGCGCGCGCTGCTGATGGTCGAAACGTCCGACCTGCTCACGCTCGACACGCTGACCCTGAAAAATACGACCCTGCGCGCCGACAAGGTGGCCGGCCAGGCCGAAACCATCTACTTCAACAACGACAGCGGCCGCCTGATCGCGCGCAACGCCAGCTTTTTCAGCGAGCAGGATACGATTCAGGTCAAAGGATATTCCTGGTTCTACCGCACGCTCATCGAAGGCAATGTCGACTTCATCTGGGGCGCCAACCGCGCAGCCCTGTTCGAAGAAAGCGAACTGCGCTCGGTCGGCGACAGCGCCAACCCGTCCAGCGGCGGCTATGTGGTGCAGGCGCGCACGGTGAGCGCGACAGACCCGGGCTTCGTGTTCCTCAACAGCGCGCTGACCCATGGGCCGGGACCGGGTCCGCTGGCCAACAAGATTGCGCGCGGCGCCACTTACCTGGCGCGCAGCCCGGGTACAAAGGCCACCTGGGATAACGTGGCCTACATCAATTGCAAGATGGGCGAGCATATCGCCCCGGTCGGCTGGGCCGGAAACGGCGTGCAGCGCGATGCGACGCGCGATGCGACGCGCGAGCCGGCGCCCAATCCGGCCAGCGCGACAGCGCAGAGCGGCTGGCGCGAATCCGGCAGCATGGACCTGGACGGCAAGCCGCTGGACCTGTCGCAACGCGCCGGCGGCGCGGTTCTCAGCGCGCAGGAAGCGGCCGCGCTCTCGAGCCGGGCGGCGGTGTTTTCCGGCTTCGATGGCGGCCGGGGATGGCACCCGGAAGCGGGGCAAGCGACGCCCTGAACGGCGTTCGTGATACGCTAGCCGCCTGCGGCATCCCTATTGACCGAACTTCGACACATGCAAAAAATGAACTCAAAAGCCCAGCTCAACTGGATCCTGCTGCGCGGCCTGATCGCGTTCGCCCTTGGCGCCGGCGTGGTCATCACGCGCAACATGGATGCCAGCGCCTGGCTGGTCGTGATCGGCGTGCCCGCCGCGCTGACCGCCTTCAACGTGTGGCGCTGGCGCCGTTCGCGCATGGCGGCGAACGATCCGGCGTTTTAAGCGCATCTCGCCACCGCGTCGTCTCCGGCATTGCCGGGGACGACGCGGTGCAATTGCTATTTGCTGACCCGGAAATAATCCACATCCGCATGCGCCTGCGCGCCACCGGCGCTGAATAAGCCCATCTGCGCCCCCACCCAGCGCCCCATGCTGGCCTTGAACGGCTGCCCCGCCTCCACGAACTTGCTGTTATCCACGCTGTACGAGAACGTCGCCACGCCGTCGGCCATCGTCATGCGCAGGTACGCCGCATTTCCATCGACCGGCACCACCAGCTGATCCTTCTCGGTACACGTATTTTCATTGCCTTCGCACACCCCCAGCACCAACTGCGATCCTGTCCCCGCGCGCCGCAATCCCAGCCACGCATACTTCATCCCCAGCAGCACCAGCCCGGCGCGATCTCCCTCCTGCGTGGCCGACAGTGCGATCCGCGTGTCGACCGTGAACGCCGGCGCCGGCAGTTTCTGCGTCAGCACCGACGCCATCTCGCGCAGATTGGTCCCCGGCTGCGCTTGCAGGCGCAACTGGCCGGGCCGGGCCGCCAGCGACGTCCACTGCGGACTGCCGTTCGCGCTCCACTGCCATTGCGGCCCCAGCGCCGCGCTTGAGAATTCGTCACCGGTCGGCGGCTCCCGCACCGGCCCGGCCGCCAGCGGCTTGGCATGCCGTGCAAACGGCTGGCCCACGCCGCTGGCGTTGACTTCCTCGCCGATCAGCGGCCAGCCATCCTTCCAGCGCATCGGCTGCAGATGCACCACGCGCCCGTACGCGCGCTTGTCCTGGAAGTGGAAGAACCAGTCGCTGCCATCGGCCGCCGTCACCCATGCGCCCTGGTGCGGACCGTTGATGCCGGACTTGCCCTGCGCCATGACGATCTTGTCGTCGTACGGCCCGTTAATGCTGCGCGAACGGAACACCGACTGCCAGCCTTCCTCCACCCCGCCCGCCGGCGCGAAGACATAATAGTAGCCATCCTTCTTGTAGAATTTCGGCCCTTCCAGCGTCTTGTAATTCGGCAGCTTGTTACCGTCGATGATGACCTGGCCGCTGGTGTCGAGCAGGCTGCGCCCGTCCGGCGCCATGCCGCGCAGGGTCAACACGTTATTGAAACCGGCGCGGCTCTTGGCCCAGCCGTGCAGCAGGTACGCCTTGCCGTCGTCGTCCCACAGCGGCGTCGGATCGATCAGGCCCTTGCCGCCGGCCAGCAGGTGCGGCGCCGTCCACGGTCCGTCGAAACTGGTGGCGGTCATGACATAGATGCCAAAGTCCGGGTCGGGATAAAATATCCAGAATTGACCGTCATGAAAACGCAGGCACGGCGCCCACACGCCCTTGCCCGGCTGTGGCGTGGCGAAGACGTTTTCCGGCACCAGCCTGGGCAGCGCGTGGCCGACCAGTTCCCAGTTGACCATGTCTGTCGATTGCAGCAGCGGCAGGCCGGGGGTGTTGCTGAAGCTCGACGCGGTCATGTAATAGGTGTCGCCGACGCGGATCGCATCCGGGTCGGAATAGTCGGCGTGCAGGATCGGGTTCTGGTACTGGCCGTTGCCCAGGTCGGCCGTCCATGGTTGCTGCGGGGCGGTCGGCGTGCCCTGGCAGGCGCTTAGCGCCAGCGGCAGGATCAGGAGCGCGGCCCGGTGCAATATAGTCGTTGTGGTCATGGAGCTGGTCTCGTTGTTGTTGGAATGTGGGTATGCAGGAAGGCGGCGATCGCGTCGGCCGTGGGGTCGATCCATGGCTCGAACAGCCAGAAGGAATGGGGTGAATCGGGCAGCATGACGACTTCAGTGGCGACGCCGGCCGCTGTCATTTTGTCGACCATCTCGTCGCGCCCGACTGCAAAGCGCGGTTGCGCGCTGCCGATGAACAGCATCGGCGGCGTGCGGCGGTTGACGTAGAAAGTGGGCGAGGCTTCGCGCCACAGGTGCGCCGCTTCGGCGTAGCTGCCGCCGAACCAGAAGCCGGCGGCCGATGGCTTTTTTTTCGGATCGTCTTCGTTGGCGCGCGCGGCCGGAGAAGTAAAATCGGACAGGCCGTCGATGTTGATGACCGCCTGCGCCGCGCTCGATACGGCGTTCCCTGCGGCGTCGGGATCGAAGGTCGGCATGCCGTTGGTGACGCCGGCCAGGCTGGCGATTTGCCCGCCGGCCGAGCCGCCGGCCACCGCGATGCGTTGCGGGTCGATGTCGTGGGCGGCGCTGTTGGCGCGCAGCCAGCGCAGCGCGGCCTTGACGTCGTCGATGGCGGCCGGGTAGCGCGCTTCGTCGGCCAGGCGGTAGTCGATGACGGCGGCGGCAATGCCGCGCGCGGCAAGGCGCGCGGCCAGCGGCGCCATGTTGGCGCGCTCGCCGGAACGCCAGCCGCCGCCGTGCACCAGGACCACCGCCGCCAGCGGTCCCTTGTCACGCGTCGCCTGCCCCGGCAGGTACAGGTCGAGTTGCAGCAGATGTGGGCCCCGGCGCACGTAGCCGATGTCGCTGATCGTGATCGTCCCGGCGTTGGTGACGGTATCGGCGATCTTGATGAAGGGGTAGGCCTTGACCAGCTTGGCGTAGGAGGTCGCCGCGTTGTAGGGCACGGCGGACAGCGCGGCAGCGGGCGCGGCGGCGCTGGCAGCTTGTTCGGTCACCATCTTCTTATCCGTCATTCCCGCGACGGCGGGAATCGAAGGCATCGTCGAGCCGCAAACATGCCTTCGATTCCCGCCGTCGCGGGAATGACGGTCTTCGGTATGGGGGCCAGATCCAGCGACGCACCCCACCAACAGCAGCCCGGTAAATACGGCGCCCCAGCCTTGAACAGCATTCTCCATCGCCGACCTTCCCAGTTCATCCACGTGTCGATAAAGTATGCCATGGGCTGACACAAGTGGCTAGTCCGCCTTGCACATTTGGCCTGACCAAACTAGAATGGCCTGACCAAATAGCGCGTAAAAAATCATCACCAATAACAGGGGACAATGTGAATACAGCACTTAAACTGTTTGCCGCCATCGCCACGGTGGCCTGCATGGGCAGCCCGGCGTACGCCGACGGCCCATTCCGCAATCCGGACAACAAGAACCTGAACGACCCGGGCGAAGGCAGCTATCCGGTCCCATACAAGAAGCCCGTCGTGGCCGACATCAGCGCCGCCCTGCACCGCATCCGCGGCTTCATGGAAACGGCCACCCCCACCCGCGTGGTCGACAAAAAGACCGGCGCGCCGATTACCGATTTCAGCAAGCCGAACGCCAACGCCATCACCGAAGCGAGCCATGCGGACATGGGCATCATGGTCTACGAAATGGGCGTGGTGCATGCCGGCATGATCAAGGCCCAGGAAGTGACCGGCGACAAGCGCTTCACCGACCTGACCGCCCGCCATTTCAATTTCTTCGCCGACAAACTGCCCTACTTCCAGGCCCAGGAAAAGCAATTCAAGCTCGAACGCGCCAACAGCTTTTCGCGCTTCCTCGACCCGCGCGCGCTCGACGACGCCGGCTCCATGTGCGCCGCCATGATGCGCGCGCGCGCCCTGAAAATCGGCCCGGACCTGTCGCACGTCATCGCCACCTGCGGCGACTGGGTGGTCAACAAGCAGTTCCGCCTGCCGGACGGCACCATGGCGCGCGAGCGCCCGCAGGCGGTGTCGCTGTGGGCCGACGACCTGTACATGTCGGTGCCCGCCTTGGCCGAACTGGGCCGCATGACCGGCAAGCGCGCCCATTTTGACGATGCCGTCAAGAACGTGCTGCAGATGACGGGCTACCTGTTCAACAAGCAGACCAGGCTGTACACCCACGGCTGGAACGCCAACAACCCCGACGCCCCGAACTTTTACTGGGCGCGCGCCAACGGCTGGGCGGTGATGAGCATGTCCGACCTGCTCGACGTGCTGCCGAAGGACCATCCCGGCTATCCGCAGGTGCTGGCGCAGTTGCGCACCACATTGACGAGCATCGGCGAGCGCCAGTCCGGCAGCGGCCTGTGGCACCAGATGCTCGACCGTAACGATTCCTACCTCGAAACCTCGGCCAGCGCGATGTTCGTCTACGTGTTTGCGCACGCCATCAACCAGGGCTGGATCAGCCCGACGACCTACGGCTCCATCGCCCAGGCCGGCTGGGCCGGTTTATCGACCCGCATCAACGACAAGGGCCAGGTCGAGGGCACCTGCGTCGGCACCACGTTTGCCAGCGACCAGGTGTATTACTACAACCGCCCGACCAGCCCGTTCGCGCTGCACGGCTACGGCCCGACCCTGCTGGCCGGCGCCGAGATGATCAAGCTGATCAACAACCCGAACATCGAAGTCCAGCACAAGGTGCGCACCTATCACTACATGCCCAAGGGCGCCGGCCAGACCAATTACCGCGAACATCATTGAGAACGCCATGACCAGATCACTCGCCTCGTTTTCCTTCCTCGCCCTGGCCGCCGCGGGGGCTTGCCCGCTGGCGCAGGCCGGCCCGGCCGCCACCATCACGGTCAGCCATGGGCTCGACATTGCACGGCCGTCGGAAACCATCGTCCTGCCGTGGAGCGAGATCAACCGCGCCCTGCCCGGCGCGCTGATCCAGCGCATCGCCGTCAGGGATGCCGCCGGCCGCGTGCTGCCCTACCAGGTAACGAATATCGCGCCGCTGGCCAAGGACCCGAAGAACGTCGGCATCGCCTACGGCGAGCTGATTTTCCAGCACAATTTTGCGGCCGGCGAAAAGCGCGCCATCTTCACGGTCGAGAAAATCGACACGGTGGCGCCGCCGTTCCCGGTGAAAGCGTTTGCGCGCTTCGTGCCGGAGCGGCTCGACGACTTCGCCTGGGAAAACGACAAGCTCGCGCACCGCACCTATGGCCCGGCCCTGGGCGCGCCGGTCCCGGCGGGCGGCGCCAAGGAAGTGTTGGTCACCAGCGGACTCGATATCTGGTTCAAGCGGGTGCCGTATCCGGTCGTCGACCGCTGGTACAACAAGGGCCACGACCATTATCACAAGGATGAAGGCGAAGGCATGGATATGTACAACGTCGGCAAGACGCGCGGCGCCGGCGGCACCGGGGTGTGGGATGGCAAGCTTCTCTACACCGGCAACAACTTCACCGGCTGGAAAGTGCTGGCCAACGGGCCGGTGCGCGCCATCTTCGAGCTCAGCTACGACAGCTGGGATGCGGGCGGCACGCCGGTGTCCGAGGTCAAGCGCTTCACGGTCGACGCCGGCCACTACCTGGACCGCATCGAGAGCACCTTCACCTTTGCCGGCAAGGCCGGCATCGAGGTCGGCGTGGGTTTGAACAAGACCCCCACCGACAAGGGGCAGGTGCCCGATATCAAAATCGGCAACAAGGCGCCCGGGATCCTGATGCAGTGGGTCGAACAGGCCAGCAACGGCGCCATGGGCACGGCGGTCATCCTGCCGTCGGCGACCGGCTTTGGCGAGGATGCGCTGAACCACCTGGTGCTGGCGCCGGCAGCGAGCGGCAAGCCGCTGCGCTACTACGCGGGGGCGGCGTGGAGCCGTTCGGGCGACATCCAGAGCGGCCAGGACTGGGAACGCTACCTCGTCGCGGCGGCTGCGCGCGACGCGAATCCGGTGACCGTGAGCGTGGCCACCACGCCATAAAAACCACAAAGCGGCCTGACCATAAAAGATTGCGGACTGACCAATTGTGCAAATATATAAACCGGCCTAGAATTGGTCAACCGCTCAATAAACTGGCAGCACAAGCCAGGCGCCACGGGGGAATCCGTCATTCCCGCCTGCGCGGGAATGACGGTGAAATCGGCGCGCGGTAACCCGGCCGGTTGTTGGATCAGCGGCAGCAAGACCGCGCGGCATCCGGCTGTATTCTCATAACGATAGGAGACAGCAGCATGCGCATCACCGACCAGACCCGCGCGCTCGGCAAATTCGCCGCGCGCCTCGTGGGCAGCACATCCGTCACAGCCCTGGCCATCAGCGGGGCTTACGCCCAGACCAGCGCGCAACCGAGCTCGCCCGCCGCCGACCAACAAGCCCAAACCGTCATCGTCGCCGGCTTGCGCGCTTCCTTGGAGAGCGCCCTCAACAAGAAAAGGGAAGACTTCGGCATCGTCGACGTCATCAAGTCCGAAGACATGGGCAAGTTCCCGGACACCAACCTGGCCGAGTCCCTGCAAAGGGTCCCCGGCGTGGTCATCGACCGCGACGCCGGCGAAGGCCGCAACATCACCGTGCGCGGCCTGGGCCAGGATTTCACCCGCGTGCGCATCAACGGCGTCGAAGGCCTGGCCACCACCGGCGGCACCGACAGTTCCGGCGGCGCCAATCGCTCGCGCGGCTTCGACTTCAATGTGTTCGCCGCCGAACTGTTCAGTTCCCTCACGGTGCGCAAAAGCTCCTCGGCCGACGTCGACGAAGGCTCGCTCGGCGCCACGGTCGACCTGCAAACCATGCGCCCGTTCGACCTGAAGGGTTTTAACGCCACCGTCATGCTCAAGGGCCGCTACAACGACCTGTCCGACAAGACCGACCCGCGCGTCGCCTTTTTGGTCTCGAACACCTTCGCCGACCGCAAGCTCGGGGTGCTGGTCTCGGGCGCCTATTCCAAGCGCCAGGTGGCCGAAGAAGGCTTCAGTACCGTGCGCTGGGATAACGGCCCGTCCTCGGGCGGCTGGTGCGCGCCGATGGGGCTCGCCGCCAACCCGGCCAACTCCACCGCCACCACCTGCGGCCCGGCCGCCCAGGGCGTGGCGCGCCTGCCGAACACCCCCGGCGCCGTGGCCGCCTACAACGCCGCCAGCAGCGCCAACAACTTCGCCCCGCGCATTCCGCGCTACGGCCGCCTGACCCACGACCAGGACCGCCTCGGCCTGACCGCCTCGGTCCAATGGCGTCCGGCCGCCGGCACCCGCCTCACGCTCGACATGCTCTACTCCAAGCTCGACGCCACGCGCCAGGAAGACTTCCTGCAGGCGACCTCGTTCAGCCGCGGCGCGACCCAGGGCGGCAAGCCGCAGACCAGCGTCGTCGACACCGCCTACGCCCCCAACGGCGCCCTGCTGTACGGCACCTACAACGGCGTCGACATCCGCGCCGAATCGCGCTACGACGAACTGAACACCACCTTCACCCAGCCGACCCTGACGTTCGAGCACGAACTGAACGAGCGCATGCGCTTGAACGCCCGGGTCGGCCGCGCCACCTCCAAGTTCCGCAACCCGATCCAGACCACCACCACGCTCGACGCCCTCAACGTTAACGGCTACAGCATCGATTTTCGCGGCAACGACCGCCTGCCGGCGATCAGCTACCCGTTCAATGTGAACCAGCCGGGCGGCGCGCTCGGCATCGTCGGCGTGCCGCAGGTCGCCAGCGGCGCCCAGCCATCGAGCATCGTCAACACCAGCCCGAGCGAAATCCGCATGCGTCCGCAAGGCGCCAACAACCGCAACGATGTCGGCCATGTCGACGTCGCCTGGGACGTGGTGCCCGACAAATTCACCCTGAAAGCCGGCGCGGATTATAAAAAGTTCGCATTCGATTCCTACGAGTTCCGCCGCGTGAACCAGGGCGACACCGTCTTCGCCCCGGCGGCGGGCGTCCCGGCGGCCAGCCTGAGCACCCAGATCAAGGGCTTCGGCAACGGTCTCGGCATGCCGGCCGGCACCCCAAGCGGCTGGGTTTTGCTCAACCTGAACGCCATCGCCCAGGTCTACGACATCTACTGCAACTGCATCAAGAGCGGCCCGGCCGGCGGGCCCGGCGACTTCACCCTGTCGTCGATCACCAACGCCAATGCGCGCGGCAACAACCGCTCGGTCAGCGAAGAAGACAACGGCCTGTTCCTGATGGGCGAGTTCACAAGCGAGCTGGGCGGCATTGCGCTGCGCGGCAACCTGGGCGTGCGCTATGTCGAGACGCAGCAGAGTTCGACCGGCTACCAGGCCATCGGCAACGGCACCGCGGTCACGGTCGACAACGACTACCACGACGTGCTGCCATCGTTCAACATCGCCGCCAACATCACCAAGAACTTCATCGTGCGCGCGGCCGCCGCCAAGGTGATGTCGCGGCCGCAGCTGGCCAACCTGACCCCGGGCGGCAGCGTGGCCACCACCGGCACCCTGTCGATCACCAGCGGCAACCCGATGCTCAAACCGTTCCGCGCCAAGGCCTTCGACACCAGCTTCGAATGGTACTTCGACAAGAACGCGTTTATCGGCGTCGGCCTGTTCCAGAAAAACATCGCCACGTATATCCAGAGCATCCGCAACGATGTGAAATTCAAGGATACCGGCCTGCCGCTGGCGCTTCTGCCGACCAACTTCACGGGCGACGAAATCTTCCAGTTCACCGCCCCGATCAACACCGAAGGCGGCAAGCTGCGCGGGCTGGAACTGAACTACCAGCAACCGTTCACCTTCCTGCCGGGCTGGGGCCGCAACTTCGGCAGCTTGCTGAACTACACCTACGTCAAGTCGAAGATGGAATACGTGGTCTCGCCGTCCAGCAACCAGACCGTGACCGACGACCTCTTGAATCTGTCGCCGACATCGTGGAACGCCACCCTGTACTACGATGACGGCAAGCTCAGTGCGCGCGTGTCGACCTCGCAGCGTTCCGGTTTCGTCACGCGCGTGCCGGGCCAGAACAACAACGATGTCGAAGGCAAGAACAAGACCTTCAACGTCGACCTGTCGTTCTCGTACAAGGTCAACGAGAAGCTCGAACTGACCCTGGAAGGCGTAAACCTGACCAACGAGGAAAACGACCAGTTCGCCAGCCGCGCCCGCAACAGCGTGGTGGTCAACAACGTCACCGGACGCGAAGTGCTGGCCGGGCTGCGTTACAAGTTCTGAGCGCAAGCGGCCAGAGCGTCGGGCGTCATCTCACCGAAAGGATGAACTGACGCCCGTCGTGATTCAACCGGGGTCTGACCTCTGATTAGCAATTAAAATCCAGCCAGCAACGACTCCCCCACCGGGGTCAGAGCTTTAACTAGCAACAAAAAAGTTTACCCAGAGCGATTTGTCTGCTTTTTACGACGGTTCAGGCGACTCAACACAGTTCATGCCGATATTGCCCCAGCGTTCTGCCACTTTTTCCGGCACCTCAGTTGCTTCAGTAACTAATTGCTAGTTAAAGCTCTGACCCTGGTTGTCTGGTTTAGGGCTGTTGGGCAATCAATTGCTAATCAGAGGTTAGACCCCGGTTGGAGGGCGATCAGCGCCGGGTCCAGCGCAGCGCCAGCGCGCCGTGCGTGATGCGCCCGCGCGCGGCCTTGAAACGCCAGTGCCGTCCCCCACCCTGCCCGGGAACTGCCGGGCCGTCTTCCCACATGATCTCCACCCGGCCTTCGAGTTCGAGCACGTCGCCGCTGGCGTCGTCGATGAACAGCAGGGCCGCGCGCGCGTCGAGCAGCACGTTGCCGAGGGTGTTGAAGTAACGGTTGCCGCCATAGTCGGGCACGGTCACGCTGTCGCCGTCGATACGCACGAATCCCGCCGATCCGCCACGGTGCGAGATGTCGACGCCGTGCACGCCGCCGCTGGTCGCGATAAAAAAGGTCTCGGCGCGTGCGATCATGGCGCGCTCGTCCAGGCCGTCGAACTCGCGCACGCGTGCCGCCGTCGGCGCGACCGCCCGCACGTCGCGCAGCACGATATGCTGCGGGCAGTTGCCGAAGCTTTCGCGCACATCGACCAGCAAGCCGCCCGCACCCGCGCTGCGCACCACGCCATTGACCCGGTTGCGCCGGCGCGTGCCGAAGTCGAGTCCCAGCAGCCCGATCGGCTGCCCGGCGCGCAGGGCGCTGTCGTCCACGCCGATGCGCACAGTGCCGGGATCGGGACTGTCGATGAAGCCGGGCGCACCGCCGAACACGCGTGCGCGCGGCTGGCCAGCGGCTCCGATCGTCCCCGCCAGCACGAACGGCAGCGCCGCAAAGAAGTCGCGATGTTGCTCCAGCATGAACGGGCGGATGCCGTTGCCATGACTGATCTCGCCGGCCAGCGCTTGCGCTTTCAACTCGCCTTCGTGGTACGGCGCGCTCATGCGGCCGCCGGCAATGGCGAGGCGGGCAGCGCCACAAAGCCCGGCAGGGCTTCGATCCGCGCCAGCCACGCGCGCAAGGCCGGATACGCGGCCAGCCCGATGCCGCCTTCCGGCGCGTGCGCCACGTAGCTGTAGCAGGCCAGGTCGGCGAGGGTGGGATGCGCGGCCGCCAGGTAGCGATGCGCCGTCAGGTGCTGCTCCATGAAGGCCAGCAGGCGCTGCGCCAGCGCGCCGGCCTGGTCCAGGTCGGCCGGCACATTCCACAGCGCGTGGGCGCGCGCCTTGGCCGGGCCGAAGGCCAGTTCGCCGGCCGCGATCGACAGCCAGCGCTGCACGCCGGCCGCACCGGCCGCATCCTCGGGCAGCCAGTCGCCGCCGGGCGCGTAGCGCCTGGCCAGGTAGACCAGGATGGCATTGCTGTCGCTGATGACCAGCTCGCCATCCTGCAGCACCGGAATCTGCCCCAGCGGATTGAGGGCGCGGAAGGCGGCGCCGGCGCGCACCTCAAGCGGCGCCGGCACGAAGGTGAACGGCAGCCCCAGCATGCGCAGCAGCAGTTCGACACGGTGCACATGGCCCGACACCGGCAGGCCGTGGAGGATCAGGGAAGTGGTTGGCATGGCGTCTCGATTCAAAAGAGGAACAGGAAAGCCATGCTATCGCTTGCACGCATTAACGAGAATACTGGTAAATTGAAAATGATTATTTCAATTTTTGGAAGAATACATGGACCGGTTCGATGAGTTGCAGATCTTCGTGGCGATCCTCGACGCGGGCAGCCTGAGCGGCGCGGCACGGCGCTTGCGCCGCTCGGCCCCGGCCGTCACGCGCGCGCTGGCGGCGCTGGAGGAGCGCGTCGGCACGCGCCTGGTCGAGCGCACCACTCGCCGCCTGGCGCCCACGGAAGCGGGCCTGCGCCTGGGCGAGATGGCGCGCCGCGTGCTGGCCGATTACGACGACGCCGTGCGCGAGGACGACAACGCGCCCCTGCGCGGAAGCCTGCGCATCACGGTGCCGACCGTGTTCGGGCGGCGCCATGTGGCCCCGGCCATGATCGACTTCCTCGACCTGCATCCGGCCTTGCAGGTCGAGCTGGTGTTCAACGACCGCAACCTGGACATGATCGAACACGGCCTCGACCTGGCCGTGCGCATCGGCGCTCTGCCCGACACCGGCATGATGGCGCGCCAGGTCGGCCAGGTGCGGCGCGTGCTGGTGGCCAGCCCGGCCTATCTGGCGCGGCGCGGCAGCCCGGCCAGTCCGCGCGAGCTGGACACCCACGACATCATCTTTGCCGAACAGCGCGCGACCAGGGAATGGCGCTTTCGCGACGACGCGCGCGCCGATACACGCGAATTCGCGGTGCGCCTGGCCCCGCGCCTGATCGTCAACGAAATCGATACCATGCTGCTGGCGGTGCTGGCCGGACGCGGCATCGGCCGCCCGCTGTCCTATCAGGTAGCCGAACAATTGGCCGATGGCGCCCTGGTGCGCCTGCTGCCCGGCTACGAACTGGCGCCGCTGCCGGTGCAGTTGCTGGTGCCAAGCGCGCGCCACATGGCGCCGCGCGTGCGCGCCTGCATCGACTTCCTGGCGCGCCGCCTGGCCGCCCTGCCGGTGCTTGATCCCACTGTGGCCTGAGCTCGGATGAATACGCATTCCACGCCCGCCGTGTTGCAACACCGCGTTCCGAGGTGTCGCGGGTTTGCAAACAACGCGGCGGGTGCGGCGCAGCCCTTGCCGGCCTCACTTCATTGACAGGATGAACTGGCGCCCGTCGTGCTCTTCCACGAAAGCGAGCTGCGTGTCGCGCGCAAAGACGATGACTTCGCGCATGCGTCCGGCCACGTCGGCCAGAGCTGCGCGCAAGTCGGCTTGCTCGCCGTCGAAGGTCGAGCGGCCAAAGACGTAGCAGGTCTTGCCGGCCCCCTGTTTGCGCATCAGCGCCAGCAGCTGGTCGGGGTCGGACAGGGTCGGCACGAGTTCCCGGCTGCGATCGGCGCGCAGGTCGCGTGCGTCATGCAGCAACTCGTCGAGCAACTGCCCGCGGCGTTTCGATTTTTCCCAGAAATAGAGATAGCGCGCCTTGCGCGACGGTTCGACGAACAGCTCGATGATCTCACGCAGCACGGGGTGATTGTTTTCCATGACGAATAGTACAGGCACCGCGTCAAGCGGGCTCAGCGCTTTTCAACCAGGGTCAGAGCTTCAATCAGTAACAAAAAAGCTCTCCCAGCGCTATGTTGTCTGCTTCCTGCGACAGTTCAGGCGCCACAACACAGCAGACGCGCCGATTGGCGCTGCATTCCACCGCCTTGACCGAAAATCCAGTCGGTTCATCAATTAATTGCAGTTTAGAGCTCTGACCCCGGTTGTAGGAATCTGCGGAGGGCGGCTGGCGCTTGACAGCGCGCCAGCACTCGGGCACTATCCAAACCTACTAGTTGGTAGGAAAACGGAGCCAGGGTGGTCAAACAATTTTCGGAACTGTCGGCCTCGGCCGAGCGGGTGGTGGACGCGGCCCAGCGCCTGATCCAGCAGCATGGCTATAACGGTTTTTCGTACGATGACATCGCGCGCGAGATCGATATCAAGAAGCCCAGCATTCACCATCACTTCCGCACCAAGGCCGACCTGGTGCAGACCATCGTGCAGCGCTACGCCGACCGTTTCGCCACCCTGCTGCGCGCCATCGACGCGACCGGCGAGGATGCGCCGGCGCGCCTGGCCCGCTACGGAGAACTGTTCGCGGCCACCTACCGCCAGGACCGGCGCCTATGCGTGTGCGGCATCCTGGGCGCGGAGGCGGCGGCGCTGTCGCCCGAGGTGGCGCTGGACGTGCGCGCCTTTTTCCAGCTGAACCTGGACTGGCTGGCGGGCACCATCCGCCAGGGTCAACAAGCCGGCCTGCTGCGCGTGCGCGGCAGCGCCGAAGAACAAGCCTACGGGCTGCTCAGCGCGCTGGAAGGGGCGATGATGGTCGGCCGCGGCGTCGGCACCGACCACAGCCCCGCCAACGCGGGCGCCACCTACGTCTCGAACATGCTGGCCTGAGCGATTTTTCCCCTTGCCGGCTGCGGCCGGCCTTTTTTGGCAACATCAACCTACCAACTAGTTGGTATAGAAAGGTCTAGCATGAATCATGCTTTTGAAGGACAAACCCTGCTCGCTATCGGCGGCAACAGCGGGATCGGCCTGGCGTCGGCACGCGCGGTGGTCGGTGGCGGCGGCACGGTGGTGCTGCTCGGGCGCGACGCCGCCAAGAACGCGCGCGCCGCCGCCGGGCTCGACGTTCCCGGGCGCGTGCACACCCTGGCCGGCGACATCGGTAACCAGGCAGACCTGGACCGCCTGCGCCAGCGGCTGGCCGCCGATCATCCGCAAATCAACCTGATCCTCAACGCCGCCGGGGTCTTCTTTCCCAAGCCTTTCCTGGAGCACGGCGCGGCGGACTACGACCAGTACCAGGCGGTCAATCGCGGCCTGTTCTTCCTGACGCAGTCGGTGGTGGCGAGCATGGTGGCGCGCGGCGCCCCGGGGGCGATCGTCAACATCGGCTCGATGTGGGCGCGCCAGGCGGTCGCCGCCACGCCGTCGTCGGCCTATTCGATGGCCAAGGCCGGCATCCACGCGCTGACCCAGCACCTGGCGATGGAACTGGCGCCGCACCGGATCCGCGTCAACGCGGTCGCGCCGGCGGTGGTCGACACGCCCGTGTACGAAGGCTTCATTCCGAAAGACCAGGTGGCGGCCGCGCTGCGGGGCTTCAACGCCTTCCATCCGATCGGACGCATCGGCACGGCGCAGGATGTGGCCAATACGGTCGCCTTCCTGCTCTCGGGCGAGGCGGCCTGGGTCACCGGCGCGGTGTGGGATGTGGATGGCGGCGTGATGGCCGGGCGAAATTAAGAACACATCGTGCCCCGCTTGCAAAGCGGGCATCGATCCGGGATGATGGGGCATGAAAAAAACCGCCCCCTCCTCCTTCTTGCGCCTGTGCATCGCAGCCGCCCTGATCGCCGCCGGCACCGCCTGCAGCGAGCCGTCCAACACGTCGGCCGCGGCCGTACCTGCGCCGGCCGCACCTGCGCCGCCCGCACCGCTTGCCGCCAGCGATGCGGCCGGCGGTTCGCTCGGCGCGCGTATCACGGCTGAAATCGGCGACGCCGCCTGCGACAACGCCAGCCAGTGCCGCACCCTGCCGGTCGGCAGCAAGGCGTGCGGCGGCCCGGCCGGGTTCCTGCCCTGGTCGGTCAAGCGCAGCAACGGCGACCTGCTGGCGCGCCTGGCGGCCGAACAGGCGGCGGCGGAAAAGAAAGTCAACGAGAAAAGCGGCATGATGTCGACCTGCTCGGTCGAGCAAGACCCGGGCGCGACCTGCAGCGCCGGCAAGTGCGTGCTGCAAGCACGCGGCCTGGGCGGCAGCGAGGCGCGCTGAGCGATCGGCACACCCCATGAAAAAGGCTGCGGGCAAGATTGCCGCAGCCTTTTTCACTAACGAAACACACGAGCGCACCGTGCGGCGCGCCCGTCCTGCCAGATTACTTCGCCAGCACCACGGCGCGACGCGGCGCGTCGAACTGTGGCAGCGGATCGTTGGTGTTTACTTCCACCATCGTCAAGCCCTGGGTGGCGCCGCCGACCACATACCGCAGTGCGCCCAGATGACGCTGGTTGGCCGCCAGGCCCGACCAGCTCATGCTGACCGTGCCGGTGCTGCCGACATACGAATACGCCGGCACCAGTGCCTTGAAGTTGCCGTTGTTGGCGCCTTCCGGCAGGACCCACGACGACAGCTTGTACTCGGCTTCGCCGCCGGCCGGCTCGTAGCCGATCACGCACACCTTGTAGGCGCCCGCTGCCGGCTGGACCAGTTCGACGCGCTCGTTCGAGCCGCCATTGCCACTGCTGGTGATGGCGCCGTTCGGGCCGACCACGATCAGGTCGAGATCGGAGTTCGCGCCGCCGGCGGTGTCGTCGTTAAACAGCGCGAAGCGCGCCGCCATGGTCGATGCCGGCACGTTGACCGTGTGGACATTCACGCCAGGACCGCCGCCAGCCAGGCAGGCTGCCTGGTAGACCGTCGCGTCGGTGCCCGATTCGCCGATGCTGCGCGTTTCCACGACCGCCGGCAGCAAGCCCGACTTGACCGAGGTCATGGCGCCGGTGAAGCCGGTGCCGATGGTGATGAGCTTACTGCCCGTGGCAAATTCGCTCGACACCGAAGCCGCCGCCGCCAGTGCCGAGCCGCGCACGGTCAGCGGGCTGCGCACGTTGGTCACGCCGTCCGACCAGACCAGGCTGCCATAGACCCAGGTATCGACCGGGGCGTTGGTGCGCGTGACCTTGACCTTGAAAGTGGCTTTCTGGCCGGCGCCGATGGTCAAGCTTGGCGGTTGCACGTCGACCGTGTAGCCGGGCACGCTGGCCGTGGCGTTGTAGGTCGCCGTGCTGGCGCCGACGTTGGTCACGGTACGGGTCAGGGTCAGGCTGCCCAGCACGTTGCCGGCGGTCAGCGAGGCCAGGTTCAGGTTATACGGCAAGATGGTGCCGACCGCCGTGCAGGTGGCGGCGCTGTAGACGCCGGCGTTCAGGCCGCACAGGAAACGCGCGTAGTCGATTTCCGTCGCGTCGTACACCAGGCCCGGATTGGCGGCGCCGTTCGGCGTCACGTGGCCGGCGCCCTGGCCCCATGGCAGGGTGCCGGTGGCCTTGGCGGTCTTGTCCCAGGCAACCGAGGCGGTGATGCCATCCGGCTGGGTCGGGCTGGCGCTGGTCATCAACGCCGACTTGATCGCCGCCGGGGTCCAGCTCGGGTGCAACTGCTTGAGCAGCGCGGCCAGGCCGGCCACGTGCGGGCTGGCCATCGAGGTGCCCGAGTAGAAAGCCCAGTCGGTCGACGGCGCCACGCCGCCGGCGGCCACCGCGTCGCGCTGCGCGCGGGTCAGGTCGGCGGTGACGCCGGCCAGCACGTCGCTGCCCGGCGCGGTGACGTCCGGTTTCAGGATGTTGGCATTGGCCACGTTCGGTCCGCGCGAGGAGCTGCCGCTCATCACCGGCGCCGCCACGTTCGGGTTGACCACGCCTTTCAGGTCGCCCAGCGACGCGATGGCGCTGCTCGGGTTGGCGGCGATGTAGCTTTTCAGCGTGGTGCCGTCGGCCACCGTCAAGTGTACGGTCGACAGTGCGTGCGACTGGTTGATGATGGCGTTGTTGTTGACGGCCACGTTGGCGATGATGGCGCCGACCGCGCCGGCATCCTTGGCGTTCTGGCTCTTGTTGACCAGCACATTGTTGCCGCGATCGCAGACCAGGATCTTGCCGGCCACCTTGGCCGGGTCCAGCAGCGGGCTGAGCTTATCGGCTGCGCCAAAGCATTGCAGCAGTTGCGCATTGGTCGGATCGACCCCGGCCATGCCGGCGTCGCGCGCCAGGATCAGCGCGGCCGAGGTGGTCGAGGCATTGCTCGACGAACCGGTCAGCTTGACGCCGTTGCCCAGGGTGGCGGTGCCGACGAACAGGCGGTTGTGGGTCGAGTTGCCGACCGTGGTCAGCCACGGGCTGATGTGCGAGACCGGTGCCGGGACCGACGGCGCGGTCACGGTCGGACCGGAATTACCGCCCGAGGCCGCCACGAACACGCCGGCGCTGGCCGCGCCCAGGAAGGCCACTTCGGTCGCTTCGTTGAAGGCGCCGCCGCCGGCGTTCGGGCCGATCGAGAAGTTGATCACGTTCACGCCGTCTTTCACGGCTTGTTCGATCGCGGCCACGCTGTTGGCGGTGGCGCAACCGTTCTTGCCGGACGCGGCGTCGGTCCAGCACACCTTGTACGAGGCGATGCGCGCGCGCGGCGCCATGCCGCTGGCCAGGCCCAGGGTCAGCTTGCCGTTGACGATAGGCGTGTTGGCGTTGCCGCCGGCCGTGGTCGCGGTGTGGGTGCCATGGCCGCCATGGCCTTCGGCGCCGGCGACCGAGTCGCGCGAGGAGTTAAATTCGGTCCAGTGCAGGGCCTGGGTCGGCGACTTGAAGTAGCGCGCACCGATCAGTTTGTTGTTGCAGTTGGTCAGCGCAAAACCTTCGCCGGTGTCGCACGAGCCTTTCCAGCTGGCCGGCGGCGCGCCGTAGGCCGAGACGGTGCCCGAGTGGCTCGGCACGCCGTTGGCGTCGACCTTGTCGGCGAACGACGGGTTTTCCGGCCACACGCCGCTGTCGACGATGCCGATGACAATGTTCTCGCCCGCGGCCACCTTGCCGCCGACCTGTTCCCACAGGCCGCCGGCTTTGTCCAGGCCGAGGAAGGTCGGGGTGTAGTTGGTGTCCATCTGCATGATGGAGTCGGCCGTGATGTTGGCCACGCCGGCGTCTTTTTTCAGCGCGCGCACTTCGGCGTCGGTCAGCAGGGCGGCAAAGCCGTTCAGGACCACGTTGAACTGGTGCGTGATCTGGGCCGCGTTGACGGTCGAGATGACTTTCGATTTCTTGGTTTCGAGATAGCTGATGTAATTCTGCACATCGGTCGCGTCGACATCGAGGCGCTGGCCTTCGGCCGGCTTGGTGGCGGGCAGGCCGGCCACTTGGCCGGTGTAGGTGGCGACCGGCTTGTCGACCAGTTGCACGATGTAGGAACGGCGGGCTTCGTCAGCGGCGGCGGTGGAAGTAATTCCAGCAAGCATCAGCAGGACGGCAAGGGATACGGGGCGTAATGTCATGGTCAATTTCCTTGCGGGCTCAGATGGTGGCCGGGGTCGATGGGGATGCTTTGCTGCGGCGGCGGGTCAGGCCGATGGCGCCGATACCGAGGCCCACCAGCAGGAACGAGCCCGGTTCCGGCACGGCGTTGAAGCTGATGTCGTCGAGCGCGAACTGGGCCTTGCCCTCGGCCGAGTTGGCCAGCGAGTTGAAGCAGCCGCCATTGCCGTCGAACAGGCAGGCGTTCACGGTCAGGCTGGTCAGTACTTCATTGCGGAATTTCTGGTCGATCAGGGCCGAACCGAAGGTAAAGCTGCCGTTGCCGGCCTGGCCGGGAAAGGCCGCGGTGCTCGAGACCACGGTGCCGTCGCCACGGATGCCGGAAAATTGCAGCAAGCCATAGTCGCCGTCAGGGACGCTGATCGGCGGCAGGAACGCCAGGCTCAGGCTGCCGAGTTGGAACTGCTGGCCGGCGCGCGTGAATTTGACGCCGCCGTCATTGAGGATCGCAAGAAATTGTCCGCTGGCGCCTGCCGGGCAGCCGATCGCGAAGCAAGTCTCCGGATCTTTGCTGTTGACAACGGTGCCGAACGAGCCGAACAGGCCCAGCTCGTTGGCGATCGGGCTGCCGAGAACGAGCATCTCGTAGCCGCCTTCGCTGATCGACTCGCCGTTGAACAGGGCGTTCGGCAACTGCGTTTCGAAGGTGATGGGAGTGGCCATGGCCGGCAGCGCGCAAAACAGCGCGGCGACAGCGGCGATCGTGTGGAGTGCGCGGGTGGCGCGCCGTGGGATACCCAGCGGGGTGACTGTGCGATTCATCTCTTGCCTTATGTTTGATTAGTTCGATCAATGGGCGTACAGGTCGATTTGCCTGCTTGCTACTTTTCTTAAAAGTGCAAAAGACTATAGCAAAGGAAATAATTGTTGTAGCAATAATCTCAACGTAATAAATTCATATTTTTAGGGGTTTCACCAGAGTTTGTTTCGTTTCCTCTATGAAAAGATGCTAAAAAAGCCCGTGACAATTTCACCACATTTGCCAACATTGTTTGTGTTAGCTTCACTTGACTCTTTTTGCGTTCTCGCGCGTAATTGCGTGCGCGCGGCGCCGAGGGTGTGTATGATGGTCATTCGTGTATAAGCGTAAGGATCGATCATGAACCCACGCCGCTCCTTTCTAAAGAGTTCGGTTGTACTGGCATCGGCACTGAGTCTTCCCGCCATGGCCCGTACCGCCAAGGCCGCACCAGGCGAACGCACCTTGCGCCTGTATAACACCCACACGGGCGAAAGCCTGCGCAGCGTGTTCTGGGCCGAGGGCCGTTTCCTGCCCGAGTCGCTCACCGACATCAACAAGCTGTTGCGCGACCACCGCAGCAACTCGGTGGCTGAAATCGACCCGCAACTGCTGGTGCTGCTCAACAGGGTCAGCACCCAGCTCGGGCGCGATCCGGTCCTGCACGTCATTTCCGGTTACCGCTCGCCCGAAACCAATCAACTGCTGGCCGAAGCGAGCAATGGCGTGGCGCGCCACAGCATGCACCTCGAAGGCAAGGCCATCGACATCCGCATGCCGGGCACCAGCCTGTCGCACGTGCACAAGGCGGCGCTCAACGCGCGCGGCGGCGGGGTCGGCTACTACCCGGATTCGCAATTCGTCCACCTCGATACCGGCCGCCTGCGCCGCTGGTAAGCGTGCCAGCCGGGCCGCGCCGCATCGCTGCGCGCGCCGCCCGGGCGCATGGCGCCATGTCATCCCTGACAATCCTTTTCCGCCTCGCCGTTGCCATGTTGTCCACCTCGATCCTGCCCGCCGGCGCGGCCCGGGACGACGCGGCCGCGCCCATGCAAACCGTGCTCGTTCCCTACGTGCGCGATCCGGTCGACAAGTCCTACCGCAAAATGATGGCCGGGGTGGCGCGTTTCGAACGCGAGCATGCGCTGGCGAGCGCGGCCAGCCTGCGCTTCCGGCTGCTGCCGCGCCTGCCGACCACCGACATGCGCGGCGTGGCCGTGCGCATCGCGGGCGAGCGCATCAGCGTGCCGCTCGCGCTCGATGGCGACAACAGTTTCGTCTTGCCGCGCAATGAAGCGGCGCTGCGCGAGGACGCCGCCGTCATCGCCAACCGGCGCGGCGACAGCCTGACCTGGCGCGCCGCCATCCACAGCCCCGGCGTGGCGCCCGGCACGCGCCGCCTGGGCGACCTGCGGCTCGAATGCCGGGTCGGGATCGAAGCGGGACTGGTGTCGAACAGCTCGCCCCTGTTCGGCTGGCTGTCGGACGCGCTGAGCAATGCCGACCAGGTCTGCGCCAGCGCCGATGGCAACTACCTGTTCTTCGCCGAGCGGCCCGTGTTCGCCGTCACCGTGCGCCACGGCGCGCGCGTCGAAGTACTGCCGTTTGCCATGCTGTACGCGGGCGGGCGGCTCACCGCCAACGACCTGCGCTTTTGCGACTGCCAGGTGCTGCTCGATCGCAGCTATTACGCCCCGATTTTCGACGCCAGCTGGCCGGACGACGCGATTGTCGAGTTCGAGTACATGGACGATGCGGCGGGTGGCGCGCCATGAGTGCGGCCGCTGCGCGCTGCGCTGCCGTGCTGGCCGCGGCGCTATGGCTCGGGGCCTGCGCCCAGGCGCCTGCGGCGCCGCCCGGGACCCAGGTAACGGCGGAGCAGGTGCGCGCCATCCGCCCGGGGCAGAGCACGCGCGCGAGCCTGCTGGCCAGCCTGGGCGCCACGCGCAAGGTGGCCTTCGACAACGGTGTCGAAACATGGCTGTACCAGTTGGCCGTGCCCGGCGGCTTCGACGAGATCGTGGCGCTGCTCGACCCGCAAGGGGTGGTGCGCAAGGTGCGCCGGCGCGCGCAGATTCCCCCGTCCCGACCTGCATCCTAGCAGCCTGTCGGACTTGGGATCGTCGGCTGCAAAAATACCTGGGACGGTCCATATTTCGCCGCTTTCTCGGCCAATAGCTCGCTATTGGCACTGCGAAATCGTCAAAATCTGGCCTCGCCCAGC